>JAISTZ010000043.1 GCA_031272345.1 Spirochaetaceae bacterium
TTTTATCTTTCAAAAGTTACCCGCCTTTTACCCCGCCGATAGACAAGCCCTCTACCGGGTAAAAAGACATAATTCACATCAAAACATAGAGTTGTGCGGATTTTGCCGTGCATGGGAAAGGCGGCGGGTAGTAAAAGCGGGTAAAAAAGAGGGGTTAATCCGGGGTGTTTCGCGCTTCCAGGGCGGCGATGCGGCGCTCGATGTCTTGCAGTTCGTAGAGTTTGACGGCCTGTTCCAAAAGCGCCTTTGCCGCGCTCGTGCGGGCGTGGGCGGGGTTGCCCTTATCGCTTGCGATTTCGTCCAGCGTCCCGACAGCGCCGGTCATGGACGTTTGGAGGCGGTTCACGTTCGCCTCGAAAAGTTCCCGCCGCCTGGTCTCCACGAAGCGGCGTAGTCCGTCTTTGAGCCAGGTGTAGGCGGTGCGCTCGCCAATACCCGCTTGCCGCGCCGCCGCTGTTACGGTTTGCCCAGATAGCAGGGCCTCGGCAAAGAGCGTTTTTTTCGCGGTCATTTCTGCTGTTTCCTGCCGGTGTCTGCTTTCCACACTCCGTCAGGGGTCAAGAGTTCCGTCCAGATGTCCTCTTGTGGTTTCGCCTGGGGTATGGTGAAGCCCGGTACGGTATTGTACTCCGCCGCATAGCGCCGGTAGATGGCGAGTTGGCCGGTAACTCGTTTGGAAAAAATGACGTCAAGCGGCTTGCCGTAGCCTGCCGCAAGGCGGCAAAGTTCGCGCCGGGCCCCGTCAATATCCGGCTGGTCATTGCCTACAAGATGGCCGCCCAGGCTGTTGCCGGCATGGAGCTTCCCACGCAGAGCTTTATCTACACCGGGGTCGATGACGATGCGCCATGTCTCCGGCTCGGTAGCGTCCGTTTCGTTGAATATCCACCTGTCCAGCATAATACAGCCAAGAGGCGGGTGACGAGTGTTTGTACCCGTCTGTGCCTCCAGGTTTTCAAGCCTTTTCTGGTAACTTGTCATTTTCGCCTCCTCCAGCGTCTAAAATTTGCCCCCCAGGGCCTCCAGGAAGCCCGCTGTTGCGTCCGGGAGGGGTTTTTCGTATCCCGGGGGTACGATTTTTCCCCTCCGCGCCTTCTACAGGCCCGCTATCGCAAAAATCGAGTTCCAGGCAGTAGTCCCGCAGGGCCGCCGCCACCTCCGCCGTATCGCGGGCCACAAAAGCCACGCCGCCCATGCGCCGCACCCGGGCAAGCCATGCCGCCTGTTCACAGGAAAGACGGCCGCCTTTGGGCCGTTTGCACTCCACGGCAAGGAAGCGCCCGCCCGGCAATACGCCGATGATGTCCGCGCTCCCCGGCGTGCCGAAACGCACCCAGCGCCCGTCTATTTTTGCCGCGCCGGTGGGGGAGTTCCAGGCCCAGATGCCCGCCGCTTCCAGGTAGCGCAGTATCGCCGCCTTGACGCGCCCTTCGGGGGTCACCATATCGGCGCCTCGTCTTCACCCTCCGGGTTGTGAATGGGCGGAGGGATACCTGGGTCAAGGGGCAGTTCGCCGGTCGTCGGGGCTGTATCTGTCCGGTTGTCCGAAGTTGTCCGGTTGTCCGTTTCGGACGCTTTCGGACGGCGGACAGTGTCCGTCCTGTCCGGGGGTATATTAATATACCCCCGGGACGGACAGGACTCGGACACGTCCTTACGCCCACTGGACACGAAAGGGAGTTCAATAATGATTTCCCCGGACGCCTCAAGGCTGATCTTTGTTTCAGAAAACCGCCGCCTGTCCAGCCCCGCCGCTTTGCAGGCGTCCCGCCAGGCGTCCAGCGTTACCTTCGCGCCCTCTCCCCGGGCCGCCCGCTCCTCGGCCTCAAGCCGCCGGAGGGTGTCCAGCGCCAGAGCCTGGTTCTTCCCCGCCGCCTTGCCGCTTGCCGCGTCAGGGGGCGGCGTCCATTCCACGGCGTTCAAGACCGCGCTCGTCACCGGATAACCGGCATCGTCACGGATCGCCAGCTCCACCGTGCGGAATTCAAAGGCCATCGGCTCAGGCGGCGCGGCGTCTTTGGCCTTCGTACTCTCCAGCCGGAGGATGCCGTAACTGCCCCGGCGGGCGCAGAATTCGGCGTCCACCGCCGCCCGCAGCCCAGACCAGCCACGGGAGCGGCCTTTGTCCATGTTCCCGCTGTGGTGAACGACCAGGCAGGTGAAGTTCCCGAACCGCGCACGGATGCTGTCCAGGGCCGTCACCCCAGCCGCGGCGTCCTTCGGGGCGCTGTCATCGCCGCCCAGGGTACGGCTCCATGTGTCGAGGACCACCAGGACAGGCGGCTCTTTCATGTACCCCAGTGCAGAGCCCAGGGCGACGAGGCTTGCCGGGTCGTTCAGGGAGATCGCGCCCTGGTTCATAAAGAGCGGCGCCGCGGCTATCTCGCGTTGCCGGACGATACGCCAGGCGTCGAAGCGCCGCCGCAGTCCGCTTTGTCCCTCCCCCGCGAGGTAGAGCACCGGCCCGCGATGCTTGACCGGCAGGCCGTAAAACGCCGTGCCGGTCGCGACACAAGCCGCGAGCTCCATCGCGAGAAACGACTTGCCCGCGCCGGGGTCTCCGAAGAGACAGGCGAAGCTGTCGGTTTCGAGAAAGCCCTTGACGATCCAGTCAGGGGCACGGAGGGGGAGGTCGCCGACACGGACAAACGAAAGCCCGCTGGGGCCCCTGGGTGTGACGCCCGCCAGAACGGCCCGCGCCTCGTCCGCTGCGGCTTCAAAATCGGGCCGTGTTTCAAGTGTGGTTTTCGCCTCGGTAAGCGCCTTCCAGGTCTGCCGCGCCCGGTATGCCGCAAGGACCTGTGCCTCGTAAAAAGACGTATTGGCCGCTGTCGGCACACTGTTTGTCAGGGACGCGATGTAAGCCTCTCCGCCCGCCTCGTCCACTGTGCCGGACTTTCGGAGAGCGTCCACCAGCGTAAGCAGGTCTGGTGTTACGCCGTCCGCCATAAGGCGGGCTATGGCTTGAAAAACAAGGGCGTTGGCGCGGCGGCAGAAAACCGCCGTGCTTATGTCCTGCCCGATTGCCGCGCCCATGAGATAGCCGCCCAAGAGGCAGCGCTCGTATTCAACCACGGTGGTGCCGTTGAAAGGCGGGGGTACGATGTTACTTTGCCTTTTCATTCCCGCCCTCCGCAGCCGGATTTTCCGGTATGTAGGTTTTGTGCGTGTCGGTCTCGTACCGGGCCAGTTTGCCGTCCCGGATATGAAACACAAGGGACACCACCGCGTGGGTTTGCCCCATGAGTTCACGTTCAAACTCCCTGTAAGCCGCCGTGGGGATTTTACCGGAGTAGCCGTTAGTCATGGGCGGGCTCCTTTACCGGGGCGGCGGACTGGTTCCGCGCTGCCCTGTTCAGGAAGGCATCGATGTCCGCCTCGGTAACGCGGATTTGCCGCCCGATTTGCCGGTAAGGAAGCGCCCCGGACTTCGCGAGCCGCCGCGCCGTTACTTCAGAGACGGTCAAGACTTGCGCCGCCTCGCCGATTGTCAGTAATTGCATATACTGCTCCTTTGTGCGGTCTTTTCGCCGCGCAAGAGCAGGATAGGTCAGGGCTTGTCCAGGGTAAAAATCGGGAAAGAAAAGTCAGAAAAAGTCAGGTCGTGTAGTTTTTCTTTGGGCGGTGTCTATCCAGCGTTATTACAACACCGCTCATGTTTTGGCGCATGAGGTTTCGCGCCCGTATTTCGCTGCCGGTTATTTTTGCAATTTCGTCAAAGACGCCCAGAGCAGTAACGGGCTTTCTGGGCACATAGACGGTCTTGCGGGTAATTCTTTGGTTTTGCTCGATGAAGCCGGTGTCTACAAGCCGTTTCAAGATGTCCGCGTCGGGCATTGGAGCGGGCTGCTGCTGCACCTCCGCTTGGCGGGTTTCCCGCATTTTCCAGTAGTCGGGTTTGGAGACAGTAACCCCAAACTCCGCTCCGGCAGCCGCAAGCTCGCCCAGATAATCGTCAAGCAGACTGTTGATGAGACTAACCCGCTTCAAATGTGCCACGCGGTTTTGCATTTTCAGGGCTTCCAAGACCGGCAGTTCCCCGCTATCAACTTTGGCCTGTAACGAGTCGGCAAGAGCGCCCAGTTCAGAAAACGGCACATTTATATCAACGTGCTCACCTATGCTTTCCAGTTCGTTTGCCAGCAGTTCGAAATACTCCGCCGTGCCGTTCAATTCATCTTTCAAAAAGCACTCAAAGTCGGTTGCGCTTATTTCGCCGCGCCTCATCGACTTGGTCTTTGCGTGGAGCGCCACTTTCAGGTCGCCAAAATAGGCGTGCGTCAATTCGTCAAGCGATATTGCCTTTGTCATGTCCCCTCCCTGTCACTCATCTTTCGCGTACCACTCGCAGTCCGCGCCGTCAAACAACACCTCGTAGGGCTTTGACTCACGGCGGGCGTTGTGCCGTGACCGCGAGGCCGAGCGCGTCAATGGCGGCCATGGTGAAGCCCTTCGCCGCGACATAATCATCGTGACATTGCGCCGCGCCCGCCACCTCGGCAATGCGACGAAACACCCGCTCGTATTCGAGCAGCCGCTCTTGCAGTTCGCGCTTTGTCATGCCGCCCCTACCAGCCGCGCAAACACGAAGCGCCCGGCGGTTCGGGCGGCCTCCAGGGCCTCGTCCGTTTCGTGGTCGGCGTAATGGTCAAGCATTGCCCTGGTCAGGTGTCCGGTGATTTTCTTGACCTTGCCCGCGTCCACGCGGTCGGTGATAAGCGCCGCGTAAAAATGCCGCCAGCCGTGAAAGACAATGTTCCGCCCCCGGCGGTCTATGCCCATAGCGTCCAGTTCGGCGCGGAGGCCGTTCAAGAGGCCGCCGTCTACCCTAGGCACGTCCGGCTTCAAACCCCAAAACACAAAGCGCTCGGCCTCCGGTATGTCCGTGTGCGGGTTCGTTGCCAGTACCGCAAGCAGCGCCTCCCGGACCTCCGGCAGCAGGGGTACTTTGCGCTCATGCCAGTTTTTCGGGGCTTTCAAGCCGTCCGCATCGCTCCACGAATGCCGGACATGAAGCACGTCCCGCCCGATGTCCCGCGCCTGTAGTGCCAGCACTTCCCCCAGCCGGAGGCCGGTAGTGGCGGCTGTCAGGTTGCCCGCCTTTGCGCGGGTGTCCGCCCATTGCCGGGCAAAAAGGGCAGCCGCCTCGTCCGCCGTCAATATGCCGCGCCCTTTCCCCGCGCCGCCGAAGCGCTCCAGTTTCGCCGCAGGGTTCGCCGCTATAACGCCCTCCCGTTGCCAGTACCCGAAGGCCGCCGCGCCAGCGTTCATAATCGAGTTCACGCTTCCGGCGGAAAGCCCGCCCTTAGCAAGGGAAAGCCCGAAGTCCTTCAAGTCCTGCCGCGTGATACTCGCCACCGTGCGCCCTTCAAAAGAGGCCGCCCAGTGTTTGCGGACATGGCGCAGCGTTACCTCGCAATGCGCCCGCCCTATCCGGTGTCCGTGCGCTAGGCGGTCTTCGATGTAGGGGCTGGTTTCGTAGTTCCAAAAGTCCAGCAGGGCGGGCACGAGTTCCGCCTGTCCCTTGCCCGCCGGACACGCCGCGATGTCGATAAGCTCGCGCTGTTTCAAAGCCGCCACTATCCGCATAGCATCCGCCCCGGAGAGGTCGGCGCGTTTTATGCCGCGCAAAATCCCCTCCACGCACAGAGCGGTCTCCGGCGTTACCCGCTCGTCTGTGTTTGTTACTCCCGCGCAGGGTAACTTCGCCCGCGCAGCCGGAAGCCCGTTGCGTTTCCAGTCAAGCGCCTTCAAGTAAGCCGCTTCCCTGTCCTTCGTTCCGGTAGACCGCGCCCCTATGGTCGCGCCCTCCGCCGTCAAAAGCCGGACATACCAGAAACCCCGCTTTTGATACAAGTAAAAGCCCCGTTCAAGACCTTTCATGGCGTCACCTCCGGGTCGATATACAACCGCAGTTGGTCGGCCATCTGCCGGGCCGGGGTAATGCCGTAACTGTCCACGCCGGGGCGCGGTTCGCTCCGAAACAGACACTTGCAAAGGCTGTCAATGTCGAGTTCGGCTGGCCATTGTTCGACCGGGACTTCGGGGTTTTGCAGAGCGTTTTCAAACTCCACGGCCAGAATGGGGTTGCGGGCGTATAGCCCGGCGACAAGTTCGTCCAGGTTCATGCCGCGCCCCCTTGAAAGCCAAGAAAGCACGAGATGAAGACCTCGCCCCGTTTCAGTACCCGCCGCGCCAGCGATAAAGCCGCCGCGCCGTTTGCCGCTTCCACGGTGATGTTTCGCCGTGAAGCCTTAACCGTAAAAACCATCATGCGCCGCTCCTTCGGGTAAGCGGTAACGGGTTTTTTACCCGTTTTGCTACCCAATGCACTGCGCCGGTCTTTCCGGTGGCAATTTTATGTGTCTTTTAATCTTTCTTTCAGCGCCATAAATCTATGTAACACATGACTTACAGCGCTCCTACCGGCGAAGAGACTTGAACTCTTACACCCTCGCGGGCAGCAGATTTTGAGTCTGCCGTGTCTACCATTCCACCACGCCGGCCTGTGGGAAAGGCTACCAGAAAGAGAAAAAACCGTCAAGGGTACTCTGCCTAATCCAGATGCAAACGGGACATCGGTCTCCTAATAATCTTGCCTTTTTATCTAAAATTCAACATATTTGTAGTAGAACTGTTACTTTTTTTTGGAGACCGACATGGCTGATGAAGTGCGAAGTGAGCCCCCTGTTCCTGTGGAGCAGATGCTTTCAAATAAACTGTATTTGATACCCCTTGCGGGGCGGCCGATTTTTCCCGGTATTTTTACCCCCCTCATGATAAATTCCCCGGAGGACACCAAGGTGGTTGAGCAGGCCTACAAGGAAAACGGCTTCCTGGGAATCTGCCTCCTCAAGAACGAGGCGGAGGCGCCGGGAGTCCCCGACCTTCATTCGGTGGGCACGGTGGCGCGGATCATCAAGAAGATAAACCTGCCCGACGGGGGGGTGAACATCTTTGTGTCCACGATAAAGCGCTTCAAACTGCGGAAGACCCTGAACATCAGGGATCCCATGCTGGCGATTGTGGAATACCTGGAGGACGAGGAGGACCAGACACACGAAGTCAAGGCCCTCACCAGGGCGCTCATAGCGGAGATGCGGGAGGTTTCGGAGAACAATCCCCTCTTTTCCGAGGAGATGCGCCTCAACATGGTGAACATCGATCATCCGGGCAAAATCGCGGACTTCATCGCGTCGATTCTGAACATCGACAAGAACGACCAGCAGCAGATTCTGGAGATGCTCAACGTGCGCCGCAGGATGGAGCAGGTCCTTGTGTACATCAAGCGGGAGCAGGAGCTCCTTCGGATTCAAAAAAAGATTCAGGGCGAAATCAACGACCGGATCGAAAAGCAGCAGCGGGAATACTTCCTCAAGGAGGAGCTCAAGAACATAAAGGAAGAGCTCGGCATGGCGACCGATGCCAAGACCTCGGACTATCAGAAGTTCAAGGAGAAGCTCGACGCCTTCGGGTTTGACGGGGAAATCAAGGAGGCAGTGGAGAGCGAGCTGGAGAAATTCCAACTGATGGAGCCCAACTCCGCCGAATACATCGTCACCAGGAACTACCTGGAGATCATTGCGGGGCTCCCCTGGGGGGAGGCGGAAGCTGAGAACTTCAACCTGAAGCAGGCAAAGAAAATTCTGGAGCGGGACCACTACGGCCTGGAGGACGTAAAAAAACGCATCATGGAATATCTGGCGGTCCGCAAACTCAAGAAGGACAGCAAGGGGTCGATCCTGCTGCTGGTGGGGCCCCCGGGGGTGGGGAAGACGAGCGTGGGCCGGTCGATCGCGTCGGCCATGGGGAAGCCCTTTTTCCGCTTTTCCGTGGGGGGCATGAGGGACGAGGCGGAAATCAAGGGCCACCGGCGCACCTACATCGGCGCGCTGCCGGGCAAAATCATTCAGGGCCTGAAAATCGTCAAGCACCGGTCCCCGGTCTTCATGATCGACGAGGTGGACAAGATGGGGGAGAGCTTCCAGGGGGACCCCACGAGCGCCCTCCTGGAGGTGCTGGACCCGGAGCAGAACGTGTCCTTCCGGGACCACTACCTGGACCTGCCCTTCGACATTTCCGACGTGTTTTTTATCCTTACGGCGAATACCACCGACGATATTCCCTCACCCCTCCTGGACAGGGCTGAGATCATCAACCTGTCGGGGTACATCGACCAGGAGAAAATCGAAATCGCCCGGAAATACCTGATCCCCAAGAATCTCGTCAAAAACGGGCTCAAAAAAAATCAGATAAAATACACCGCCGAGGCCCTTCACCTGATAGCGGAGTCCTACGCCAGGGAGTCCGGGGTGCGGAATTACGAGAAAAGCCTGGACAAGATACACCGGAAGCTGATTTCGGAGCTCTTTGCCTCCGACGAGGTGATAACCCTTGAGGCCGAGTATTTGCGGCTCAAAAAGGCGGAGGACGACGTATTCGACGAGGCGGAGGCCCAGGCGGAGGCTGAGGCAAAGAAGGCCGCGGCCCTCGCCGCCAAGAAGAAAAAGAAGGCCCCCAGGGGGGCCGCCCCCCCGGAGGAGGCCGCTCCGGAGAGGGACGCCCAAACTGCGGCAGCCGCCCCAGGCGTCCCGGAGGCCGGGGAGGACGCCGCTCCGGAGGTCAAGCCGGAGCCCAAGCCGCCCCGTCAATATTCCCAAGCGGTCAAGGACGCGGAACGGGTCCTGGGGGAGGCCCTCTCCAGGCCCAGGGTTATCGGCAAGGAGGACGTGGAGAAATACCTGGGCAAGCCCGTATTCGACGAGTCCCAAATCATCAGGGCCGACAAGGCCGGGACAGCGGTGGGCCTGGCGTGGACGAACATGGGCGGGGACACCCTGCTGATCGAGGCGGTGGCCTTCCAGGGCAAGGAGGGCTTCCAGATCACCGGCCAGCTTGGGGACGTGATGAAGGAGTCCGCCTCAATCGCCCTTACCTGGGCCAAGCGGTTCGTCCTGGCGGAGAACATCGCGGACACGGGCTGGTTCGAGAAGAACACGATTCACCTGCACATTCCCGAGGGGGCCACCCCCAAGGACGGGCCCTCAGCCGGAATCACCATGTCCACGGCGCTCCTGTCGCTTTTAAAGGACAAGCAGATAAAACCCAACTGGGCCATGACCGGGGAGCTTTCCCTTACGGGGCAGGTGCTCCCCATCGGGGGACTCAAGGAGAAGACCGTGGCGGCCAAGCGGAACAAGATAAAGCACATCATCATCCCCAGGGGGAACGAGCGGGACCTGGAGAAGATCCCCGACCACGTAAAAAAAGGACTGGCCTTCCATCCGGTGTCCCGGATGGACGAGGTTGTGTCGCTGGTGTTCTGAGCCATGGGGACCCCTTCGGCGGGGGAGTTCCGGGGACTCCTCCCGTACCTGAAACCCTATACCGGGCGGTATATTCTCGGATTTGTCTGCCTGCTCGTGGTGGACGGGGCGCAGATTCTGGTGCCCCAGTGCATCAAGCGGGCCGTGGACACCCTGGCCGCCGGGGACTTTGCCCTGGGCAGGATGTACGCCCTGGCCCTGGAAGTGCTTGCCCTGGCCGCGGTGATTTCCGCGGGGCGCTTCCTGTGGCGGTACTTCATCCACGGGTCATCCCGCCGGATCGAGGCCCAGGTGCGGCAGGACTACTTTAAGCGGCTGCTTTCACTTTCCTACGACTTCTACCAGCGCAACAAGATCGGGGACCTCATGGCCAGGGCGACCAACGACCTGGGGGCCGTGCGGATGTCCATCGGCATGGGCTTTGTCGCCATGATCGACGGCACCGCCATGGCGATTACGATTCTGGTGATCATGTTCGTGCAGGATCCGGCGACCGCCTTCTTCGCGGTGCTCCCACTCCCCGTCATCAGCATACTCATGATCATCTTCGGCAAGGCGGTGGGGCGGCTCTTCCGCCGGGTCCAGGAAACCTACTCGGCCCTGAGCGACATCGCCCAGGAGACCTTCGCGGGGATCCGGGTGGTGAAGTCCTTTGCCAAGGAGTGGTGGTTCATCAGGAAATTCGCCGACGGCAACAGGGACTACCAGGCGGCCAACATGAGCCTGGTGAAAGCCTTCGGCCTGGCCTTCCCCCTGGTGATGTTTCTTTCGGGCATGACGACCCTCATCCTGGTGCTCGTGGGGGGCGCCAAGGTGATGCGGGGGACCATGTCCATCGGCCAGTTTGCGGCGTTCTTCAGCTACCTCCACATGCTCGTGTGGCCCATTATGAGCCTGGGCTTTATGATAAACATGATGCAGCGCGGGGCCGCAAGCATGGCCCGGATAAATGAAATCCTCAACACGGAGCCGTCAATCGTGCAGGTGACGGCAGGGGCCGATTCCCCCGCCCCGGCGCCGGACTCCGGCGCTGCCGTCTCTATCCGTCATTTGACCTTCACCTATCCCGGCGAGGGCGGGAAGGAGGTTCCCCCGGCGCTGGCGGACGTGAGCCTGGACATACCCAGGGGGGCCTTCGTGGGGATTCTGGGGAAGACCGGCTCCGGCAAGTCGACCCTGCTCAAGACCCTGCCGCGCCTGGTGGATCCCCCCGCGGGGACCGTGTTCGTGAACGGCCGGGACGTGCGGGAGTATCCCCTGGATGAACTGCGCTCGCTCTTTGCGGCGGCCCCCCAGGACACGTATTTGTTCTCGGACACAATCAGGGCCAACGCGGCCTACGGGGCGGACTCCCCCACGGACGGGGCGATTCGGGAGGCCCTGGACGCGGCGGCGTTGACCAGGGACCTGGAGGAGTTCCCCCTGGGGTGGGACACGGTGATCGGTGAACGGGGGGTGACTCTTTCGGGGGGGCAGAAACAGCGGGCCGCCATCGCCAGGGCCCTGATGCGGCAGGGGGCGGAGATTCTGCTCCTGGACGACGCCCTCTCCGCCGTGGACGCGGACACCGAGCGGACCTTCCTTACGCGGTTCCTGGAGGAGCGCCGGGGCAGGACCACGGTGCTGGTGTCCCACAGGGTGTCGACCCTACAGCACACGGACTTCGTGGCGGTGCTTGACGGGGGGAGGATCATCGAGCGGGGAACCCCCAGGGAGCTGATGGACCTGGGCGGGTTCTTTGCCAGGACCGCCCAGTTGCAGCGGCTGGAGGCCGGTTAGATCGTAAACCCAATCAGCACATAGGGTGAACGAAAGTGGAAGGACATGCCGCTTATGAAGTCCCCTGTGTATTTTGCGTATTCGTGGTCTTCGTAGTATTCGCCGTTGGCTTTGTATCCGGTGGTGTCCTTGAGGGTCACGGTGCCGGAATAGGTGGAGAAGAAATCACAGGCGGCGGAAGCGCCTACCTCGACCCAGCACAGGGGGTTGATTTTTGCCCGGAGCCCCAGCCCCACAATGAGGCCGTAGGAGGTGTCGAAAAAGTCCGCCTGAATCGAATCGTAGTACCCGCCGGTTTCGGAGTAGTAGATAACGTTTTTTCCGTTCCCTGTGGGGCCTGCGTCGCCCTCAACAACCCAGCCGTTCTTTTTCTTGACGTCTTCGGGCTGCTGGAGCAAGTCCTGGGAAGCGGAGAGCATGTTTAGGGAGACCCCGACGCTTGGGATGACGGAAAACATGCCCAGGGAAATTTTGTAGGTGAACCCCGCGTCCATGTTGAGTTTGAAGACTGTTGCGCCCTCGTCCCAGGAAAAGAGCCACTCCGCCTCACGGGTCTGTTTGAATCTCAAGTATGAATTGCGGCCGCTGCTCGGTTCAAGGTAAGGCAGGGGGCCGTACCAGGTCATCTGGTCGGTAAAGTCTATCCCCAGGTTCACCGCGAGTCCCAGGACGCCGAGGCTCGGGCCGCCCAAATTTGCCCCCACGTGCAGGTCGATGCCGTGGAGGGGGTTCCAGGTTTCGAATTCCTTGCCCACGCTGTAGGGGGCGAATTCGTAGCCAATCCCCACCTCCACCTGCGGCAGCGCGGCAAACGCGCCCCCCGCGCATACCAGCGCGGTCAGAAAAAGTGCTGTTATTTTTTTCATAACAATCTCCCCTTCCGGGGTTCCGCCCCCGGATTTTGCAGAAAATTAGTGCCTCCAAAGCCGGTTGCTTTGCGGACAACCCTTACACGCGCAAAGTATACACTTTTTTCAAAAGTTTGTCTATACTGATTCCATGTCCGACTATTTTGAGACCGACGAGGTTGTGAAGGAATACGACAGCCGAATCACGGGCAGAATCATCTCCTACATCAAGCCCTACAAGGCGCTCGCGGTGTTGTCCCTGGCGGCCCTGGGGGTGTCAACCCTGGGGGAGCTCTTCATTCCCGTGTTCATCCGGCGCGTCATCGACACGGTGATCTTCGTAAAAGACCGGGCCCCGGATTTTTCCCTCCTCCACAGGTCCTGTGTGATTCTCTTTCTGGCCCTCCTGGGGACTCTCGTGTTCTCCTTTGTTCACGTGTGGTCGATCTCCCTCATCGCCCAGCGGGTGATGCGGGACATCCGCCTGGCCCTCTTCGAGACGACTCTGGGACAGTCCTCGGCGGCCCTCTCCAGGCACCCGGTGGGCAGAATCGTCACCCGCCTCACCGGCGATGTGGAGACGATAAACGAGTTCTTCACCCAGGTTATCGGGTCGTTCCTGAAGGACTTTGCCGTGATGGTCGGGGTGCTCATCGCCCTCTTCTTCCTTTCGCCCAAGCTCGCCCTGGTGACCCTGGTGACGGTGCCGCCGGTTGCGGCGGTTGCGGTCTGGAGCCGGGTGAAGGCCAGGGACGCCTTCCGCAGGCAGCGGTCCGCCTCGTCCCTGGTGAACTCCTACCTCTCCGAGCGCCTCGGGGGGGTGCAGGTGGTGCAGCTTTTCTGCCGGGAACAACAGAGCGCCACCGAGTTCGGCACGCGGAACGGCGAGCTCCTCGACGCGAACCTGGGGGAGATGTACGTGTACGCCACCTTCCGCCCGGTGATAGACCTCCTCTGCAATGTGACCATCGCCCTGGTGATCGCCTGGGGCGCAAACCTCGCCCTCTCGGCCAGTCTGTCCCCGGGGGTGCTCATCGCCTTCATCTCGCTGATTACGATGTTCTTTACCCCCGTGCAGGACATCGCGGAAAAATACACCACCCTCCAGTCGGCCATGGCCGGGGGCGAGCGGGTCTTCAAGTTCCTGGACGCGGATGAGCGGATTCCCGACGCCGGGGAGGCTTCCCTGTCAACCTCCGATAGTCCGATTTTGAAACGGGCTTTGCCCGTGGTCTTCCAGGACGTGCGGTTCGCCTACAAGCCCGGGGAGGACATCCTGCGGGGACTGTCCTTTACCGTGAAGCCCGGGGAAATGATCGCCCTGGTGGGCTACACCGGCGCGGGAAAGACGACCATAATCAACCTGCTCACCCGTCTGTGGGACGTGAGTTCCGGCAGAATCCTCCTGGGCGGCAGGGACATCCGGGACGTCCCCCTGGCATCGCTGCACCGGGGGATTCTCCCTGTATTACAGGATGTATTCTTGTTCTCCGGCACGGTGCGGGACAACATCTGTCTGGGGCTGCCCCTTTCGGACGATGAGGTGGAGCGGGCCTGCCGGACGGTCTACGCCCACGGCTTCATCTCCCGGCTCCCCCAGGGGTACGGCACGGTCCTCGCGGAAAGCGCCTCGAATATCTCCTCCGGTCAGCGGCAGCTCCTCAGTTTCGCCAGGGTCATCGCCCATGACCCCGCGATTGTGGTGCTCGACGAGGCCACGAGTTCCATCGACACGGAAACCGAGGGGCTCATCCAGCTCGCCATGAAGCAGGCCCTTGCCGGGCGCACGTCCATCGTCATCGCCCACAGGCTTTCCACGATAAAAGACGCCGCCCGAATCCTGGTGCTCTCCGGAGGCGTTGTGGTGGAGGAGGGGACCCACGACGAGCTGGTGGCCCGCAACGGCGTGTACGCCAAGCTCTACCGGCTCCAGTACAGCGAGGAGTAGGGGGGCGGTTTCACAGCGCCAGCGCCCCGAACACGGCCCCCGCGGCCACAAAGACGAGGGGGTGTAGTTTGGTCTTCCAGAGCCCAAGACAGCAGAGGCCAAAGAACAGCGCCTCCTTCGGGTGAATCCACCCCAGGGGATTGGAGCCCGGGGAAAAAGCCCCAGGAGCGAACACCGTGATGGCGAGCACCTTGGCGGCTGCCACGGCGATGAGGCCCGTTGTGGCCGGGCGGAGGCCGGAGAAGGCCGCCTGCACCAGGGGTTTTTCGTGGAAGGCCGTGAAGAACCGGGCGATGAACACGATGGAGATGAGAGACGGCAGAACGGTGCCGCAGGTGGCAACCATTGCGCCGGGGACGCCGGCCAGCTTGAACCCCACGTAGGTCGCCATGTTGATGCCGATGGGTCCGGGGGTTGATTCCGAGATGGCGATCATATTGTAGAATTCCTCCGCCGTGATGTATCCGGCGGACACGATGGGGTCGTACATGATGGTGATTGCCACCAGGCCCCCGCCGATTGTAAAGAGTCCAACGTAGAAAAAGGTGAAGAACAGGTTAAGCAGCGCCATCGTCCCGGCCCTTGGGCGCGTGGAAGGAGCGCCTGGTTTTGATGACTCCCAGGATGACCCCCGCAAGGCCCCCGGCAAGAATCACGAGCGCCGAATTCACCCTGAGGAAGTACATGGCGGCGAAGGATGCAACACAGAGAACCGCCTCGGCGGCGTTTTTTATCGCCCGTGAGCCGAAGGTCCAGATTGCCCTGGTGAGGAGGGCCGCCACGGCCGCGTTGATTCCCCCGAAGGCCCGCTGCACCGCCGGAATGTCCGCGAAGTTCCGCAGAAACGCCGCGATGAGGCAGATTATCACCAGGGAGGGCGCCACGAGCCCCGCGGTGCCGCAGATTGCGCCGGCAAGACCCCCCTCGGAGTAGCCCACGAAGGTTGACACATTCACCATGATGACCCCTGGGGTGCACTGGCTGACGGCGTAGTAGTCGTAGAGGTCATCCAGGGTGACCCACTTGCGTTTGTGCGCGAGCTCCCGCTCCAGAAGGGGGAGGGCCGCATAGCCCCCGCCGAAGGACACGGAACCGAGGCGGAAGAACGTGAAGAAGAGATCGGCGCATTTTTTGAGCTTGTGAGGCGCTGTCATGGAAGTAAAACATACAGCATTTGTCATTTTTTTCCAACTTTTTCATAGTTTTTGCACAAAAACCCTTGACGATTGGATTCCCCCTGATTATATTCGTTGTTACCGATTGTTCGGTAACAAAGCGGACGGAAAAGATGACGGCCAGAATGGAAAACACCAAAGAAAAAATCCTCCTTGCGGCGAGCAGACAGCTCCTCAGTTCCCCTGACATCACCTTTTCCCTGTCGGGAATCGCCCGGGCCCTGGGCATTTCCAAGGCCGCGATTTTCCGGCACTTCGAGAGCAAGGACAAGCTGTTCGACGCCATGCGGGAGCGGTTTTTTGACGACCTCTGCGGAGCCCTGCACAGGGCCTTCCCCGAGGGCAGGAACGAACCCGTGGACACAGCCCCCTTCCTGCGGACGGTGATACGCTTTCTGGCTGAGCGGACCGAGAGTCTGGGGACTCTCAAAACCATCTGTTCCAGCCCCAGGGACGCGGAGGCAAAGATTGCCCGGGAATTCAGCAGGAGGGGGGTCAGGATGGCGGCCCCGCCTTCGCCGGACGCCAAAGCGCCCCTGGTCTACGTGTTCATCACCGTGGTGTTTTATGTCTTCCAGTACCGCGACCACGGCGGGGCTTCCGTTGTCAGTCCCGATGCCTTTGCGGATTCCCTTTCGGCCTTCCTTGCCGGGGGCTGGACCGCGATCACGGAGCTTTCGGAGGAAGAAAAAGCTTTCTGCGATTCCCGCTGCAAGATTGACAGCGCGGAGCTTCCCGAGGAGGACAGATTTTTCTCCGCCCTCATGTCGGTGGTGTTCAAACACGGGTTCCTGGGCATTACGATTGAGCGGGTCGCCGGGGAGCTCGGCATGGCAAAGAGTTCCCTCTACGCTTTTTTTGAAAACAAAGAGACCCTGGTGCGGGATTTGATAAAAAAGGAAATCTCCAATTTGACGGCGGTGATTTCAGAAAAGCTCCGGGACGTAACGACCCTCTCCGGGGCGGTGTACGTGTACATGCACCTGATTTACCGGTACCTGCTCCTGCGCCCGGAGATTATCCCGGTTATCGTGTGGCACTTTGCCCAGGGGGGCGCTCCGGAGGATCTCTACCGGGACGTCACCCTGCAAA
>JAISTZ010000165.1 GCA_031272345.1 Spirochaetaceae bacterium
AAATCGGAACCGCTGGTCCAAAAAGCAGCCGGCATTATTTCACTTTTACTCAAAGAATAGGGGCTTTCAATGGAGACCGTGAACGGCGATACGGGAACGAATCCCGGAAAAACAGAAATAGCGGAGATTTCCAAGCAGGGCTATCTCCTTCTCAAGCAAAATAAAAATCAGGAGGCACGGGGACTTTTTCTGCGCATCCTTGAGGTCGAACCGGAAAACAACTACGCCCTCGTGGGCCTGGGGGATTCCGAGCGCAAGCAGGGGCGCTACACCGAGGCCGTGGAATTCTACCGGCAGTGTCTAAAGATTTATCCTGACAACAACTATGCGCTCTTCGGGCTTGCGGATTCCTACCGGGCGCTCAAGATGCAGGACAAGGCCATTGAAGCCTGGGAGCAGTACCTGACCCACGATTCCAGAAACATCTCGGTGATCACCAGGGTGGCCGATGCGTACCGGAAGTTTGAAAACTTTGAAAAATCCCAGGAATTTTACCTCAAGGCCCTTGAAATCGAACCGGACAACTCCTACGCCCTCATCGGCCTGGGGCACCTGCATTATGACTTCAAGGATTACGAGGACGCCCTGCGGTACTGGAAGCGCATGGAAGAAAAAACCAGGAACAATGTGGACATCCGGGTGCTCACCGCCATCGGGAACTGTTACCGGAAGCTCAAACAGTTTGACAAGGGCCTGCACTACTTTGAACAGGCCCTCAAGATGGAGGACAAAAATTTTTACGCCCTCTTCGGCATGGGGGATTGCTACCGGGGTCTGAACCGGCAGAACAAGTCCATCGAATACTGGCAGCGGATTCTCGAACTCTACCCCCAAAACAAGGAAATTCTTACCCGCATGGGCGACGCCTACCGCAATTCCGGGGCCCTCGACAGGGCGGTCTCCTACTATGAACGCGCCCTGGACTTCGGGTTTGACGAATACGCCCTCCTGGGGCTTGCCCGCATAGAACGGGCCCAGGGCAAGGTTGACAACGCCCTTGCGCGGATAAACCGGCTCATAGGGGCGAACCCCCAGAACCCGCGGTTCTATCTGGAACTGGCCGACAGTTACGTAAAGATGAATAACCCCCGGAAGGCAAAGGAAGCGCTCAAAAACGCCCAGCGGGCGGGCGCGTGGAATCCCGCGGTGGGGGAACTGCTGGATAAAATTTCCGCCCGATGACTCACCCCCCGGACGGGCGCGCCGTGCTCGGCCTTTTGCCCGAAGAACTTGCCGCCGAATTCGCCCTCTCCCCGCCCTTCAGGGCCCGGCAGGTGTTCTCCAGCCTCTGGCAGGGCGCCCGGTCCTTCTCCGCCATGACGAGCCTCCCCCTTTCCCTGCGGGAATCCCTTGCGGCCCGGGCGGAGATCTACCACGGCGCCATCACGGAGACCCTGCGCGCCCCGGACGGCACGGTAAAAGCCCGGATTGAGTTTGCCGGGCCCCCCGGCGGGGAGAACACGGTGATAGAAGCGGTCGTCCTGCGGGACAGGGCCGGCAGAAGGACCGCCTGCGTGTCCTCCCAGGGGGGGTGCGCCCTGGGGTGCGGGTTCTGCAAAACCGGAACCCTGGGCTTTACGCGGAATTTGACCGCCGGGGAAATGTGCGAGCAGTTCCTGGCGCTGGAAAACATCAGCGGGCCCCTGGGCAGCCTGGTGTTCATGGGCATGGGGGAGCCCCTCCTCAACCTGGAGGCGGTGCTGCAAACCATCCGGGTCCTCAACCACAGGGACGGGCGGAATCTGTCCCCCAGGCGGATTACCGTGTCCACCGCGGGCATCATCGGGGGCATCTACGCCCTGGCGGAGCGGGGCCTCCCGGTGCGGCTCGCGGTGTCCCTTCCCGCGGCGGATGAGTCCCTCCGCCGGGCCCTCATGCCGGGGACGCCGGATTTTTCCCTGGGGGACTTGCGGCGGGCCCTCCTCCACTACGCGGAAAAAACCGGCAGACGGTGCACCCTGGAGGCGGTGCTGCTCTCCGGGGTCAACACGGGGCGCGATTGCATCCGTGGGCTTGCGGACTTTGCCAAAAGGACCCGCTGCCACGTCAATCTGATTCCATGGAACGCCGTGGAGGGCCTCCCCTTCACCCCGCCGACGCCGGAGGAGTGCCGGGACGCCCTGGCGGTGCTCACGGAAGAGGGGGTGAACGGAACCCTCCGCATGAGCCGGGGCGGCGCGGTCGCCGGAGCCTGCGGGCAGCTTGGGGGGCAGCGGAAAGCCCCGTCTGCGCCTTCAGCCTTGCCAGGACCCGCGGATTCCGTTACGATAGGTCTATGATGACCTGCGACTTTTCCCCCTTCGCCATGACCGTACCCGAAATCCTCCTGCCATCCCCCAGGCTCGACCTCAAGGTCTGGGGGGTTGTGGCCTGCGACCAATACACCCAGGAGCCCCGCTACTGGGAGCGGGCTGAGGCGGAGCGGGAGGGGTGGCCCTCGACTCTCTCCCTCATCCTGCCCGAGGCGTTCCTCTCCCAAAAGGACCGCCGTCTGCCCCTCATCCACCAGGCCATGCGGGACTACCTTGACTCCGGGGTCTTCCTGCCCCCCCGGTCCGGCATGGTCTATGTTGAACGGAAGACCGAGTTCGGCAGACTCCGCCGGGGTCTTGTCACCGCAATCGACCTGGAAGCTTACGACTGGGACCCCCAAAAAAAAGCCCCCATCCGCGCCACCGAGGCGACAATCCTGGAGCGTATCCCCGCCCGGATGGACATCAGGCGGGGGGCGGCCCTGGAATGTCCCCACATCCTGCTCCTGGCGAATGACCCGGAGGGCCGTCTGGTGGAGGGGGCCGCCCGGTTTGTCCGGGAGCGGCAGATTGCCCCGGCATACTCCACGGATTTGATGTTCGGGGCGGGCCATCTTGCGGGATATGTCCTTGCCGGGGACGAGGCCCTGGAGTCAATCCGGGAGTCCCTGGGGGCGCTCGCGTCCTCCGCGGGGAACGCCGCCGGTTCCCAGGGGGGCTTTCTCTTTGCCGTGGGGGACGGCAATCACTCCCTGGCAAGCGCAAAGGCCCTGTGGGACGAATACAAGGCCGCCCACCCCCAGGAGGCGGATCACCCCGCCAGGTACGCCCTGGCGGAAATCGTCAACATCTACGACGAGGGGCTCACCTTTGAGCCGATTCACCGGGCTGTGTTCAACGCGGACCCCAGTCACCTGGCGTCCTTTGCGGCGGACAAGCTCGGGGGGAAGCTTATAGCCGGGGTTCCAAAACAGGCTTGCATCGAGAAGGTGGAACACTCGGAACGCGCCTTCTGCTTTGGGTGGAAGAAGGGAAGCGGCTGCGAATTCGCCCTGCTGGAAGCTCCGGGCGCGGGGCTCGCGGTGAGCGCCCTCCAGGGCGTCCTGGACGGCTACCTCGCTTCCCACAGGGACGCCTCCATCGACTACATCCACGGCACGGACAGTCTCTTCCGGCTCGCCCTCCAGGACAGGACGACGTCAATCCTCCTCCCGCCGATCGCCAAGGGCAGCTTTTTTTCCACCCTCAACGCCGAGGGGGTCCTGCCCCGCAAAAGTTTTTCCCTGGGCGAGGCGAGCGAGAAGCGGTTCTACTTTGAGTGCCGGAAGCTGTTTTAAAATCAGGGGCCCTCATTTTTTTTGAGCAGACACACGGCCCAGGCGCGGACCGCCTCGCCCCGGCCCACGGGGCCGATTTTTTCGCCCGTTTTGGCCTTCACAAAGACCCGCTCCGGCAGGCAGCCCAGAATCTCCGCCAGGGATTCCCGCACCGCCTCCCGCCAGGGAAGGAGCTTCGGCTCTTCCAGCTCCACCACGCAGTCGATGTTTTCAAGGCCCCACCCCGCGCCCTCCACGGCGGCCCAGGCCCTGCGGAGGAGGTCCCGGGAATCCGCGTCCTTCCAGGCGGGGTCCCCGGGGGGAAAAAACGAGCCGATGTCCCCCAGGGCCGACGCGCCCAGGAGGGCGTCGATGACCGCGTGGAGGAGCGCGTCCCCGTCCGAGTGCCCCCCCTCGCCCTTGCCGGCGGGAATCTCCACCCCCCCCAGCACGAGACGCCGCCCGGAAACCAGGGGGTGCAGGTCGTTCCCCAGGCCGGTCCGGTACACGGGATGCCCCGGCATGTCCTCCGGGTAGGTGATTTTTTTGTTGCGCGCCGACCCCTCCACCAGGCGCACCCCCCTGTTCACCCCAGGGGGGACAAGGGCGTCCCAGATTTCCGTGTCGTCCGTGTAGACCCTGCCCGTGTTTTGCCGGGCGGCCCGGTGGGCTTCCAGCAGGGGGAGGAACCAAAAGCCCTGGGGGGTCTGGGCGGCGGCAAGGGCGCTCCGGTCGAGGTGACGGGAAACAAGACCCTCCGCCCCCCGTTCCTTGAGGGTGTCCACGGGCTCGACCGCCGGGAGGGCCGCGCCGCCCGTTGCCGCCGCTTCAGCCACCCGGAGAACCAGGGCTTCGTCCATGCCGGGACGGGCCCCGTCGTGGATGAGCACGAGGGCGTCCCGGGCGAATTCCGGGGGGGCGTGTTCCTGTAAGAAAAGGAGGGACCTAAAGACCGATTCCTGCCGGGTTGCCCCGCCGGGGACAAAATCCACGGAGACCAGCCCCCCCGGCCTTGGGGCCTCCAGGACCGCCGCGAGGGCCCCTTGGGCTTCCCTTGCGTGGCGGGCGAAATCCTCCGCCGGCAGGGCGATTACAACCCGCTCCAGGGGAAAATCCCTGTGCCCGGCCAGGGCCTTCAGGAACACGGCGAGGCACCGGGAAAGGGGAGTGCCCCCCTGGGGAAGGGGGAGGAATTCCTTTTTTTTGCCCCCCATCCGGGAGGAGGAACCCGCCGCCGCAATGACGGCGAAGACCCGCCTACTCGCCGGAGTCATCGTCCATGTCGTCGTCATCGTCCAGGGCGATGTCGTTATCGTCGCCGGAATCGTCCCCGCCGGTGTCTTCGTCCTCGTCGTCGTCGTCCTCATCGTCGTCCTTGGCGGACTCGGTTTCCTCGGGGAATTCCTCGTCGTCAAGGAAGTCGTCCACCACCCTGGGTTTGACCGTGTGAATCACCCCGGCGGGCTCCAGCCTGGCGTGAATCATGGCCTCCACCTCTTTTATGGGGATGCCGAGGGCGTAGGAAATTTCGTCCTCGAGGAGTTTTTTGGCCGAGTCGTAGAGCTTGCGCTCCTGAACGGGCAGCTCCTTTACCTTGCTCCGGTGGTAGAGGCTCCGCACGATGGTGGCGATGTCCGCCACGGTGCCCTTTTTGAGGAGATCGAGATTCATCTGGTACCGGAGCTTCCAGTCCGATGTGATGGGCTCGAAGTCCTCTCCGATCAGTTCCAGGGCGGCCTGGGCTTCTTCGGCCTGCACAATCGGCCTGATGCCCAGTTCTTCCACCTTGTCCACCGGCACCATGATGACCATATCGGTCACTTCAACATAGATCACGTAATATTGGAGTTCTTCGTCCTTGAATTTTTTGGTGCGGATTTCGGTTATCTTTCCGACACCCTGACTGGGATAAACAACCTCCTGGTTGATTTTAAAACGAATAATATCGGTCGCCATAGTTCTCAGTATACCACACAACCGGGGATTTCTACAACTGCCCGCCATGACCGGCGGCCCGGACGATGTTCGGGATGGTTACGGTTTTGCCGGTAAAATACAGGTATTTGTAGGGATGGATGTCCAGGGCGTTCATGTACCAGCCCCCCACGGCGGCGGTGTCTATGACGTTGACCGATATGGGATGGGACACGGGCAGCACCGCCCCGGAGTTGAGCAGGACCCCTTCGGCCTGGGAAAGGATGCTCAGCCGCTCGGCGGAATCCGTGCACTCGCTGGCCTTTTGCAGGAGTCCGTCAAAATCACGGTTCTTCCAGGCGGTGACGTTGAGGGAGGAGTCCCCCCGGAAGAGTTCCAGGAACGCCACCGGGTCCGCAAAGTCCCCGATCCAGGTGTAGGTGAAGAGGTCCGCCTGCCAGGACTCGATGCTCTGCATGTACCGCCCCGGGGGGGTGGTCTGCACTTCCACGGTGATGCCGATTTTTTCCCACCCCTCCACAAGGGCCTCCGCCTGGGCCTTCATGTATTCGCCGCTGGAAACGGCAATCACGATTTTGACGGGGTCGCTCTCCTTCATTTTGGCCCTGCGCTTTGCCGCCGCGAGCAGGGCCTTGGCCTCGGTTATGTCGGAATCGGAGAATCCCTCGGGGGACTTGTACCCGTTCAGGGGATAGATGAAGGTTTTGGCCCGTTCAAAGGCCTGGGAACGGAGCTTGTCCCAGGGCACCGCCGCAAGCAGGGCCAGCCTGAAGTCCGCGTTGTTCCAGGGGAACCGGTCGGCCTTGAAGAAGAAATATTCCGTGGCGAATTCCGGGCACACCTTGACGCTGTATTTGTCCAGCAGGCGGTCCGCGTTGGCCGAGCAGGCCCAGTCCGCCTTCCCCACGTTGATTTGATAGGCGTTGTCCGCCAGGTCTTCGGAAAAGAGCAGGGTGATTGTGGGGAGGGCCACGTTGTCCGCGTCGTAGTATTTGGGATTTTTTTCGAGGACGATCCGCTCCGGCCCGTCGCCGGATTCCGGGGTTATCTCCTTGCGGGCATACTCCTTGAGCACGTAGGGCCCGCTGAACACGGAGAGGGGCTCCGTGGGATGGACCGCGGAAAAGGCGTGGTGGCAGAGGATGCGGTTCAGGTGTTCCGTCGGGGTGGTGAGGGTGACCACCAGGGTGGTTTCGTCCCTGACGAAGATGCCCAGGCCGTCCTTTGTGCCCTCGCCCTTGCGGTAGGCCTCCGCCCCGGTGATGCAGTCCAGGAGGGACGCGAAGGGCGCGTCCATCTCCGGGGCCAGCAGGGCCGTCCAGGAGTCCCGCAGGGTCTGGGCGGTGATTTTGTCGCCGTTGCTGAACACGGCGTCCTCCCGCAGGGTGAAGGTCCAGGTTTTTTTGTCCCTGGAAATGCGGAAGGACTGGGCAAGGGCCGGAACCGGTTCAAGGGAATAGGGGTCGTAGGAAAAAAGCCCCTCGTAGAGGCCCGTAAAAAGCTGGGCCTCGTTGGAAAAATTCGCGGTCTGGGGGTTCAGGTTGTAATCGTGCGGATAGTCGATAATGGTGAAATTTCTTTGCGCCTCTGGACTGAAACGCCTGGCAGGGCTTTTTTCCGCGGCGGAAAAGGCAAACCCAAGCCCCAGGCACAAAAACGCAGTAAAAACAATGCTTTTCTTCATGGCATCCCCGGCTGATTTTTGTCCAGTGTACCACAGACGCAAAAAAGAATCAAGACACACAGAGAAAAATTCGTTTATGCCAGGAAGAGGAAACGCCAAAAAGACGCCTCCACGGCAAAAAAACACCGCGGACGGGTTCCCGCAACAGGCGCCAGTGCGAATCGAACGCACGTATAATGCTTTTGCAGAGCACTCCCTTACCACTTGGGTATGGCGCCGTAAGGCCTGGGGGCATCCAACCGGCCCCCCACGGACTCAATATAACAAAAACAAAAAAAAATGTCCAGCGGCAAAGCAAAAAAACATCGAAAATTTGCGTGGTGCTGCGTGGTGCCAGGCACATGCGCCTGGCACCGGGGGCCTTGATGTTCCCCGGGGTTTCCGCTATGCTTCCCCCCATGTTGCAGAGGCTTGAGGAACTGGCGGCCCGTTTCAGGGACGTCGACGCCCTGGTTCAGGACCCGAATCTCGTGCGGGACCCAAAACGGTACAAAGGGGTGATGCGCGAACACGCCCATCTTTCGGCGGTGATGGAATCCTACGGGCGGTATAAAAAGCTGCTTTCGGACATCGAGAGCACACGGGAACTCGCGTCCTCCGGGGACGACCACGACATGCGGGAACTGGCCAGGGAGGAACTCAAGGCCCTGGAGGAACAGAAGGCCCTGGAGGAGGACAAACTCAAGGCGCTGCTGATTCCCCCGGACCCGCTGGAAGAAAAAAACATCATCATGGAGATCCGCGGCGGCACCGGCGGGGAGGAAGCGGCCCTCTTTGCGGCGGACCTCTTCCGCATGTACACCCGCTACGCCGAACTCAAGGGCTGGAAGTACGAGGTGATGAACGTCAGCGAGACCGGTCTGGGGGGCTTTAAGGAAGTGTCCTTTTCCATAAGCGGCAAATTCGTGTACGGCAGCCTGCGCTGGGAGGCCGGGGTGCACCGGGTTCAGCGGGTGCCGGAGACCGAAGCCCAGTGCCGGATACACACGAGCGCCGTAACCGTGGCGGTGCTGCCCGAGGCTGAGGAAACCGAAATCGACATAAAGCAGGAGGACCTGCGGATCGACGTGATGCGCGCCGGGGGGCCCGGGGGCCAGTGCGTCAACACCACGGACTCGGCGGTGCGCATTACGCACCTCCCCACGGGCCTGGTGGTGATTCAGCAGGACGAAAAAAGTCAAATCAAAAACAAGGCCAAGGCCATGAGGGTGCTCCGGGCGCGGCTCTTTGAGCTTGAAGAATCCAAAAAACAGGCCGAGCGTTCCGCGGCCCGCAAGAGCATGGTGGGCTCCGGGGACCGGTCCGAGCGGATCCGCACCTACAACTTCCCCCAGAACCGCGTCACCGACCACCGCATCAACCTGACCCTCTACAAGCTCGACCAGGTGATGCAGGGCAGCCTGGACGAGCTGGTGGAGGCCCTGAACGTGTCCGCCAGGGAAGAGCAGCTCAAGAACGCCGCTCCGGCGGAATAGCCTCCTGTCACATGCGGAATTCTTCCCCAAGGTATATCTGCCGGGCCACCGGGGACGCGAGGATTTCGTCCTTGTCCCCCTGCACCACGATTTGCCCCGTGCTGATGATGATGGACCGGTGGGTGATCTCCAGGGTGTCCCGCACGTTGTGGTCGGTCACCAGGACGCCGATGCCCTGGGCCGCAAGCTGGGCGATCATCTTTTTTATGTCCGCCACGGCGATGGGGTCGATGCCCGCAAAGGGCTCGTCCAGGAGGAGGAACTTGGGTTCTATCGCCAGGGACCGGGCGATTTCGGTGCGCCGGCGTTCCCCCCCGGAGAGGGTGTAGGCCGGCTGCTTGCGGATGTGCTGGATGGCGAAGTCGTCAATCAGGGTGTCGAGCATGACGACTTTTTCCTCGTGGGAGATGTCCCGGCGGGTCTCCAGAATCGCCCAGATGTTGTCCTCCACGGAGAGCTTTCGGAACACCGAGGGCTCCTGGGGCAGGTAGGAAATCCCCATGCGGGCCCGCTTGTACATGGGAAGGGTGGTGATTCGCCGGTCGTCCAGGAAGACCTCCCCCTGGCTGGGTCTGAGGAACCCCACGATCATGTAGAAGGTCGTCGTCTTGCCCGCCCCGTTGGGGCCGAGGAGCCCCACCACCTCGCCGGTCTTCATGGAAAAGTCCACCCCCTTGACCACTTCCTTCTTGCCGAACCGCTTGTAGAGGCTTGCGATTTTAAGGGAATGTTCCTGGCCGTCACTCATGGGCTTGCTCCGGGGCCGGTTCCTGGGGGGCCGGGCTTTCGGCGGCCGGGGCCGGAGCCGCCGCTTCCGTGGCCGGCGCTTCCTGAGCCGGAACCGCCGCCGCCGTTTCCGCGGCCGGGGTCTCCGCCGGAGCTTCCTTCCTGGGCTCGTCCTCCTTCTTGGAGTCCTTCACCGTGCCCCGCACCCTGCCGTCCAGCTTGATTTCCTCGGTGTCCAGGTTCATCACGATGTCCCGGGCCCGGAACACGTCGTCCGACTTCTCTATCCTGGGGTTGCCGCTCATCTCGAGCATCTGCTCGTCCTTGCGGTAAATGGCGAAGGCGCTGGTGCACACCGCGTCCTTCTGGCGCAGCTCGATGTTGATTTGCAGGATGGCCACCCCGGTTTTCTGGTTGTACTCGATGACCTCGGCCTTGGCGGTCACCTCGTTGGGGTTGTCAACGATTTTTGCGCCCTCCCGGAGGGTGACGATTTCCCGTTCCCGGTCGTAGGACAGGTTTTCGCACTCGAAGTCCATGTCGTCGTCGATGTTCGTGCCCTTCACCCCCCCCGAGGCCGTGACGAACCGGAAGTCCTCCCCGGAGAGCTCGATCGTGTCCGCGCTGATTTTGATTTTTTTTGTGGTGACCTGGGCGTTGCCCTCCAGGAGGGTGTACTCGTTTTTTTTGCCCGTAAACCCCGACAGGGCGTCCGCGGTGAATTCGATCGTGTCCCCGAAGAGGGGGGGGATGGCCAGGAGGATGACCCAGGGGACAAGCTTTTTCACGGGGCCGCCTCCTCCCCGGTGGCGATGTTGCCCGACACGGCGGTGAACCGGTAGGTCCGGTTGAAGGTGTCCGCCGCAAAGCCCGTGCCGGTGAACGAGAAGGGGGTCTCCCCGGTGCGCCGAATGGTCACCCTGTCGCCTCCGGAGCTTGAAAGCAGGCCGGTCTTCCCCGACCACATCAGGGCCTGGGCCTGGACGGAGGTTTGCTCCGCGCGGTTTTCAACCCCGATGTCCCCGTGGAGGGTGTAGAGTTCCGTGTCCGTGTCGGCGGACACGTAGCCGAAGGAGCCGGTGGTTTGCAGGGCGCCCTCTTCGTCAAAAATTTCGCAGGACACGTCCCTGGCAAAGTAGACGTTCTGCCGCTTGTACTGTTCAACCTGGGCGGCCCTGGCGCTCACCCGGAGCACGGATTTTTCCCACCGGGTGATGACGGCGTTTTCCAGCACGAATTCCGGCACCTGGTTGGAATTGTCCTCGAAGGTGTTGTAGTGGATTTCGCAGGAAAAAAGCCAGGGAAGGATGCACGCGATGGTCAAAAAAAAACGCCGGTTACTCATGCCGCAACGCCGCTCCAATAAACGCCGAGAACAGGGGGTGCGGTTTGGACGGGCGGGAGGCGAATTCGGGATGGTACTGCACGCCGATGCCCCAGGGGTGGGAGGCCCATTCAAAAGCTTCTATCTGACCATCCAGGGCCGTGCCCGCGGGGATGAGTCCCGCGGAAATCATGCCGGCGGTGTATTTTCTGTCGAAGGCGTATTTGCTGCGGTGCCGCTCGGTGATCTTGTCCGCGCCGTAAATACCCCGGAGGGCGGAGTCCCTCTCCAGGACCACCTCCCCCGCGCCGAGTTTGTCGCTCCCGGCGGCGGCCAGGCCCGCCTGTTCCTCCGGCAGGCTGATGACGGGGTAGGCGGTGCTGTGCACGAATTCCGTGGAATCCGCGTCCTCCCATTTGAGCAGGTTCCTGGCGGCTTCTATGGCCATCAACTGCATCCCGAAGTTTATGCCCAGAAAGGGAATCCCCCTTTCCCTGGCGAACCGCACCGCCGCAAGGAGGCCCAAAAAGCCCCGCTGGCCCGGCACGTCCGGGACGATGACCCCCTGGAGGCCGCTGAAGATGTGGCCCAGGTTCCGTTCCTTCTCCAGGCTTTCCGCGTCCAGTTTGACCATGTCGAGTTCCGCGTTGTGCCCGGTGACCGCCGCGTGGAGCAGGGCCGCGCCCACGGATTTGTAGCAGTCCTCCTGGAAATTTTTCTTGCTCACCAGGCCGATGCGGACCTTTTTTGCGGGATTGTTGAGTTTGCCCAGGAAGCTCGCCCAGGCCCGGACGTTGCATTTTTTGTCCGTGTATCCGAGTTTGGAAAGAATTTTTGAATCCAGGCCCTGTTTGTGAAAGGCCACCGGGAGTTCGTAGATCGTTTTTTCCACGTCCCCGGTGGTGAACACCGCTCCGGTCTCCACGTTGCAGAAGAGGGCGATTTTATTGCGGAGGCTCGAGTCCAGGGGCGTTTCCGCCCTGCACAGGAGAATGTCCGGCTGTATGCCGATTTCCTGCATCTTCTTGACCGCGTGCTGGGTGGGTTTCGTCTTCATCTCCCCCCAGGCCAGGACCGGCACCAGGGTGAGGTGCACGGAAATCGCGTTGGGCCGCCCCAGCTCCCGGATGAGCTGCCTGACAGCCTCCAGGAAGGGGATGGATTCGATGTCCCCCACGGTGCCGCCGATCTCCACCAGCACGATCTCCGCGCTGGACCGGGAGGCGGCGCAGAAGATCCGGCGTTTTATCTCGTCCGTAATGTGGGGGATCACCTGCACGGTGCGGCCGTTGTACCTGCCCACCCGCTCGTTCTTGATGACGTCGTTGTAAATCTGCCCCATGGTGATCGAGTGCTCCCTGAGGGGCGAAAATGACGTGAACCGCGAGTAGGTGCCCAGGTCAAGGTCAGTCTCCCCCCCGTCCTCGGTAACGTAGACCTCGCCGTTTTGGGAGGGATTCATGTTCGCGGCATCCAGGTTGATGTAGGGGTCGCACTTTATCATCGCTACCGGCACCCCGGCGGATTCAATCAGGCTGCCGATCGCCGCGGTGGCCACGGCCTTCCCCAGGCCCGAACATACCCCTCCGGTAACGAACACGAATTTATTCATCAGCGGAGATTTTGGCACACCCGGGGAACCTTGTCAAGAGCTGTAAGGAATGATTGACGGCGGGGGGGATGTTTGATAGCATGACGGATAATTATAGAAAAAAAATACCGCAAAAAGCGCCGGGTGTGCGGACGGTTTGGGGAGCAAATGCCTACAATATATGACAATAAAGAAAACATGTTCACGGCAGGCCTGGGCGAGGCCCTCGCCTCCGCCAAACGCGCCGACTTCTGCGTGGGCTATTTCAATCTCCGGGGCTGGGGCGAGGTCGCGGAGGGCGTCGAGGCGCTGGCGGGCGATACGGTTCTGGAACAGGGCGAAGAGAAAATGCGCTTTTGCCGCCTCCTGGTCGGCATGAACGAAAAACCCCAGGACATCCTCCTGAAACACTACGGCCTCAAAAAGGATTTCCAGATTGACCAGGGAGAAGCGGCCCGCCTCAAACGCCGCATGGCGGAAGAGTTCCGCGACCAGTTGACGATTGGCGCCCCCACTAACGCCGACGAAGCGGCCCTGCGCGTCCTGTCGCGCCAGATGAAGGCGGGCAAGGCGGCGGTAAAACTCCACCTGCGCTACAACCTCCACGCGAAACTTTACCTGGCGTACCAAAAAAGCGGGCACACAAAAATCGAGGGCTATGTTGGAAGCAGCAACCTCACCTTCGCGGGTCTGGTGAAACAGGGCGAACTCAACGTCGATGTGCTGGAACAGGACGCCGCCGCCAAACTTGCCGCATGGTTTGACGAGCGCTGGAACGACCGCTGGTGTTTTGACATCACCAAAGAACTGATAGAAATCATCGACACATCCTGGGCGCGGGAAGAACCAGTACCTCCGTATCACATCTACCTGAAAATCGCCTATCACCTTTCCCGGGAGGCACGGGCCGGGATAAATGAGTTTAAACTTCCCAAAGTTTTCGA
>JAISTZ010000056.1 GCA_031272345.1 Spirochaetaceae bacterium
TGATTCGTCCCCGCCCCGAAGTCCTCGATGTACTGCTCGGAGGAGAAAAAAATCGCCACCCCCTGGGACTTGCCGCTGTCCGTGGGAAAGAGCATGACCATCATGGGGAAGTTGAAGGCCCCTGTCATGTTCCGCAGGAGGGCCCGGCCGTAGGCGGCCAGGTTTATCTCGTCCCTGACGGTGACCAGGGCCAAATCCAGGAGGGCCGGGGAAAGCTTGTTCGCCGCGAAGAAGGCGTTGTTCACCAGGCGGATCTCCGGAGATTCCTCCCCGGGCGACCCCCCGGACACCACAATGGCGGCGATGTTCCGGTGGACCCGGAAGAAATTTTCCATCGAGATGTCCCTGAGGGCCTGGGATGGGGAGGCGGACAGGACCCCGAGGTGCAGACGGGACTCGTCCATGATCCCCAGCATGGATTCCTCCACCCGCTGGGAGCGCTGCTGGTTTATATAGAAGTTGTTGGCCTCGGCGGTCACCCGCACGTCCCCGGAGATGAGGACGGAGATGATCAGGGTGTCAACGACCACCACCAGAAGGATCAGGAGAAGAATTCCCGCGGCAAATTTTAGCCACATGGGGCGCCGGACCCGTTCTACCGGGGCCTTGCTTTTTTGCTTCTCCCTTTTCCGCCCCGCCGGTTCCGTCGACCCCATTTATAGTCCCTGTATTATTGCCTGGGCGATTTTTTTTACCTGCATGATGTCCTTTTTGCGCACCGAGAGGAGCAGCCGCTTGAGCTGGAGGTACACGAACCCGCTGTACACCCCTTCGGGGAACTCCTGAATCGTCAGAATGACCTGGTCGTTCTGGTTTGTGTCGCAGTATTCGAGGATTTTGCTCATCTTGTGCTTGAGGAAGAGCACCGCCTGGTCCTCCGTCTCCGCCTGGAGAATCCGGTTCACCTTGGTCAGCAGGATGCTCTCGGAATAGGGCTTGACGATGTAGTCCCTGGCCCCCATCCGGATCACCGTTCGGACCACCTCGCTCTCCTTGTCCGAGGTGACGAAAACCACCGGCACGGCGCAGAGATCCGGGCTTGCGAGCATCGTCTTGAACATGTCCACCCCGGACACCTCGGGCATTTCTATATCCAGAAGGACCAGGTCAAAAAAGGTGTGCGAAAGGACTTCCAGGGCCTCCCCGGCGCCCTTTGCCGTGGTGACCTCGTAGTTTTGCAGCAAAATCTTTTGGGCCACCATAAGGTATATGGGCATGTCGTCGACCACCAGAATCTTGGCGCGGTTCGATGCCCGGACATTCGTAAAGGAAGATTCGACTTCGTCGAGTTTGTAAGGTACTCCCATATCTTTCTCCGTATTTTTTTAATAGTAAGAGAACCGCCTCGCTCTCCTCGGGCCCGCCGGCAGGACACGGATGCCGCGGCCGGGTGGCTCAAACAAGGAAGTATTATACACAACCGAAAGAAAAAGTCAATAAACATGATTTTTTTCCGGGTTCCCCTTGCCATTACAAATGTAATGCTGTATGTTACAAATGTAACATTTGGAGGCGTCAATGAACGGAACGGAACAGGGGGGAACCCTGGGGCTCGGAGCCTGTGTGGGCATATTGATAGGCGGCATGGTGGGGAGCGCCATCTTCTCCCTCTCCGGGGTCACCGTGTTTACCGCGGGCCCCGCGGCGATTCTCTCCTGGGCCCTGGCGGCCCTCATCATGCTCTCCTACGGGCTGATTACCGCGGAGCTGGCCACCCGGTTCCCCAAGTCCGGGGGGGTCTTCGTGTTCCCCGCCAGGGCGATCGGCGGGGCCTGGGCGGGCAGGGTCTGGGGGTGGATTTCCACCTGGGCCTTCATCAACGCGAACATCGCGGCCATCGCATTCTCGGCGATCTACGTGGCCACCTACCTGGGGGTGGGCTTCCCCGCCTTCGCGGGCCTCCAGCGGCCCCTCGCCCTGGGGACAATCGGCTTCTGCTTTATCCTAAACTGCGTAAAGTTTTCCACCGCCGGAAGGGTGAATTCCGCCCTGGTGGTCCTCCTGGGGGGCACCCTCACGGTGTTCATCGTCACGGCATTCGCCTCCGGAGCCTGGGACCCCTCCCTGCTTACGCCCTTCTTCGGGCAGGGCGCCGGGGGAAGGGCCGGCTTCGTCGAGGCGATCCCCGTTGCCATGGTGGCCTACGGCACCATCGTGGGGGTGGCCTTCATCGTGTCCGAGGTGAAGGACCCCAGGAAAAACGTGCCGGCCTCCATGTTCATCGCCCTCGCCCTGGTGATGACCCTGTACCTCCTGGTCATCACCGCCACGGTGGGGCTGGTCCCGGCGTCGTTCCTGGCGGAGAACCCCGGTATGCGCTACATCCCCCTCTATGCGGCGTGCTTCACCAAACTCGCCGCCTTTCCCTGGCTGGCCAGGGTGGTCTCCGTGTCCGCGGTGCTGGCCCTCCTCACCACCGCCCTGGTGGTGACGGCCCTCACCACCCGGGCCATGCAGTCCGTAAGCGAGGCCGGGCTCCTTCCCCGGTGGCTTTCCGTCACGGGCCCCTCCGGGAGTCCGGTCCCCGCGGCGGCCCTCACCGCCTCGGTGAGCGCCCTGGTGGCGTGTTTTCCCCAGTTCACCTCGATGATCGTGAACTACGGGGCCCTCTTCGCCACCATCACCATCGCGGTAAACTGCGTGTCCCTCCTCTACGCCAGAAAACGGGAACCCTCCCGTGAAGGGTCCTTCCGGGCGCCCCTGGGCAGGGCCCTCCCGGTCGTCACCATGGCGGTCCTGGGGGTGTGCTACGCCCCGGGGGTGAGGAGCGGGGGAATCCGGCTCTGGGCCTACACCCTGGGGTCCTACTGCGTGGGGTTCGCCCTTTTCGCTTTTCAGACCCGGAGGCGGAAACGTGGGTGACACAACGGTCCTTCCGGCGGGGATTTCCGAAGGGGGCCTCGTGGACCCGCCGGTGTCCCTTTCGGGGTCCATCATCCACGGCAAGGGTCTGGGGAAGACCGTGGGGATGCCCACGGCCAACCTGGACATCACCGGGGCCGCCCTCCCCCTTCCGCCGGGGGTCTATGCGGTGAAGATTCTCGTGTTGGGGGAATGGCGCATCGGAGTCACGAACATCGGCCCCAGGCCCTCGGTGGACAGCGTCCCGGTCACCACGGTGGAGACCCTGATCCTCGACTTCAACCAGGACATCTACGGCGAGCGGGTCCTCATCAGGACATATCTTTTCCTCAGGCCCATCCAAAAATTCAGCGGCCTCGAAGAAGTGAAGGCCCAGGTGGAACGGGACTCCCTTAGGGCGCGGGAATTCTTCAAAACGGAGGCCCCAGGGACACGCTGAAAAACTCGGAAACATTTTTCTTGACCTCCCCCGCCGTCTGTGCCATACTATCCTTATGGCAGATACCGGCAAATCCAGGCGGTCCAAACCCGCCTTTGATGCGACTACCCCGCTTTCTCCCCTGGCCGACCCGGTGGTGGGCGCCATTTTCTGCGACGCGGAACACGCCGGCCTTGCCATGGGAAGCCTCGCCGGCGCCGTCACCGCCAAAGACGGGCTCACCATCGGTAAGATCCTCTCGGTCACGCCGCGGAGTTACATCAAGCAGCCGAATCTGCGCGGAGTTCGTCTTGATATTGAGGGAAAGGACGACCAAAACAACGACATCATCATGGAAGTGCAGCTTAATACCGACATCTACATGCTCTACCGCAACGTCTTTGCCGCGGCCCACGCCATGGTGGACCGTGTGCCGGAGGGAACGAAGTCGGACGATCTGGTCAAGATGATGCCCAAAATAATCGTCATCGACCTGCTCAACTACAACCTGCGGGAAGATAACAAGGACTACCTACAGCCTATCAAGATGCTGTACACGAAGCCGCCGATGCGGGGGGCGTTATCACAAATCTCGATATACGTGGTACAGTTGCCCCGGATACGGGAAATCAAGCGGAATTTCAAAGACGGCCTGTTCTGCTGGCTGTATACGCTGGATACAGCACATCAGGAGAAAAAAACGATACAGGAGGTATTGGACATGGAACCGAAACTGAAGCCCTTTGCGGAGAAGGACGCCGGCTTTAAGCAATACCGCGAGCGGTATGACCGGGTAACGTCGAGCCGGAAGGTGCGGGACGAATATTTCCGCTGGATAGACGAACAGTTGCACGAAGCAGGGCTATTCCAAGGGGGGAAGCTTGAGGGAAAGCTTGAAGCCGCGAAGAACTTCCTTGCTATGGGGCTTTCCACGGAGCAGGTCGTCAAAGGAACGGGGTTGCCCCTGGCCGACGTAAAGGCCCTCCTCTGACAAATCACATTCCCCCGCCCAACATTTTCCTTGACACAATCCCCTTTCCGTGCTAGACTTATCCTCCGGCGGCTTTGCCGACATAGCGGGGGGAGAAGGATTGGTGTGATGGATGAACAGACCGAAAAATACCCCCACACACACAGCGCTCTAACTAGCCGGGGGCTCTTTTATCTCGTAGCCCTTTTCTTTCTCACCGCGGTCTTTGTTGGGGGGTGCGACGGCATCTACACCATGCGGGACTACCTGTATGACCGGGTCTTCGTCCCGGTAGCGGACATCACGGGCATACCCGCCGGGGTAGATGCAGGAGTCCCCCTCCCCCTCAACCCGGTTATCGTGCCGGGGGACGCCACGAACAGGGCGGTTGCATGGTCCGTCTCCGATCCCGGAACCACCGGGGCAGCCATCACCGGGGGCGTCTTTACGGCCGCGGCGAAGGGCACGGCGAAAATCACCGCCCGGGTCACGGACGGCCTGTGGAGGGGGCAGGACTTTGTAAAAACGTTCACGATTACCGTCATTGGGGAGTATGCCGTCACCTACCACCTGAACGGGGGGGCTCTCGACGGGCATCCGGGGGAAGAAACCGTAACGGAAACCTACCGGATCGAGGAACTGCCCTTCACCCTCCCCGTGCCGGACTATGGGGCGAATATCTTCCTCGGCTGGTATGACAGCGCCCAGTTCACGGAGAATCCGGTAACGGCAATTCCCGCGGGAAGCATCGGCCCCAGAGAATACTGGGCGCGGTGGCATGACCTTATTGATGTCGGTATGACCGAGCAGGCTTCGGGGGTGTACTGGTCCTACGACAGCGGAACAAAGGTCATCACCATAGAGGACGGCGCGGATGTGACCCTCACCGGCAGCACGACACAGAACCGCGTTGCGGT
>JAISTZ010000083.1 GCA_031272345.1 Spirochaetaceae bacterium
CACACCACCGCAAAAGGTGTACAAGGAAAACCCTATGGCAAACCCAACATTGACTGACCTGTATCGCCGGGCGCTTGCCGCATCAAAAAACGCCTATGCGCCCTATTCGTCTTTCCCGGCCCGCTACCAAATTTCAAAATAGTATCTGTTCAGGTAGGTGATTCTGTTTTTTGCCTGACCCCAGAGGACACTCGTTGGGTATAGGGTGACCAGAGTCTCGTAGGACGAGTACGCGCCCTTGATGTCCTGCACCGGGGACGCGGCCTCAAGGATTTGCCCCCGGAGAAAGAGCCCCCGGTCTACGCCCGAGAAGGCGCTGGAAAGGAACCGGTTCACCAGGGACAGGGCCTCTTCGTGCTTCCCGGCCTGGAAGGCTTCGAGGGCCTGGGTGTAGAGGGCGGCGACCTCCTCCTCCAAAGGCGGGGCCGCGGCGGGTTCGGGGGGGGGTGATTCTTCAGGGGCGCTCTCCGGGACGCTTTGGGGCGGCGCGGAGACGCTCTCCTGGGCCGGGGACGTTGACTGCGGCTCAGGCTGGACCGCGGCGGGCTGGGGCTGGGCCGGAACCAATGCCGCGACCGGCGGCTGGGGCGCGGGCGTGATACTCCGCGGGGGCTCCTGGGGCTGTTGCGCCGCCGCCGGAGTCTGCGGCGCGGCTGGGGCAGGCCGCGGCGGAGTCTGCGCCGGGGCTGTCGGCCCCGGTTGAGGCGCTGCTGGAGCGGGTTGCGGCTGGGGCGCGGGGGTCTGCGCCGGGGCGGGTTGTGGCTGTGCCGGAACCGATGCCGTAGCCGGTGGCTGGGGCTGCGGAGCGGGGGTCTGCGCCGGGGCCGGCGGCTGGGACTGGGGCGCGGGTGTGGTTCTCCGTGGGGGCGCCTGGGGCGCTGATGGAGTTGCGGGCGGTGTTTGGGCCGTCGTGGGCGCGGCGCTCCGCGGGGGCTCCTGGGGCTGCGCCGCCGGAGTCTGCGTTGCGACCGGCTGGGGCGCGGGGGGCTCCTCTTCCGCCTCCGCCAGGGCCGGCCTGGGGCGGGACTTCGCCCTGATGAACGGCGGCGCCCGCACCGCCACAGCCTGACCCTTCTCCACAGGGGACACCACCGCCTCGATGCAGTCCTCCTCTATCGTGTTGGTAAGGGCGTCCTCCCGGAAAAACCGCGCTATGGTGATCCCGGTTTCCTCCGCCCACAGGGTGAACACGGTCCGCCGTTCCCGGCGCTCTTCCCCGGCGTAGGAAAGAATCCCCCCGGTCTCGCCCAGGTAAATCCAGTCCCTGCCGGGAAATTCCACGTAGACACGCTGCCCAACCCTGAGTTTGACCTGCCGGGAGGGCTCAAGGTCCTCGGGCTCGGGGATCATCCTGTCCTGGGGGGAGCCCCCCTGTCCCTCCTGAGCCGCCTGGGGCTGGGAGTCTCCCTGGTCATCGGGGGCCTGGGCCGCCAGGGGAAGGAGGGCGAGCCAGAACAGGGCGAAAGCCGCGGCCAGGGGGGACTTCATGGGGCGGCCTCCAGGAGGGTGTCGATAATGCGGGTGTTGGCCTCGTGCAGTTGCTCCAGCATGGGGCCGTCGGGGCTGGTGAACCATTCCTGGGCTTCCTCCCTGGTCCAGCGGTCCCGGCGGGGGCGGAAGAGCCGGTAGTCATCCGGGAAGGCGTACTGCGCCGGGGGAAGGAGGGGGTGCATGAACACCAGGGGCGCTTCCGGTTGGGACGCCTGGGGTTGCGCCTGCGGGGGGCTTTCAAAGTCCGGCGTCTTCCCCCGCCGGGCAAAGATGACGATGACGCCGCTCAGGGCAAACACCAGGAGCAGGGCCAGGACCCACAGCGTAAAGGGCCTTATGCCGGACAGGGCGCCCGTGATTTTTTTCCGTGCCGAGGCCGTGTCAACTTTGCCCAGGGGATTTTTGAACTTCATGGCGGCCTAGGGGATTTCGCTCATCCGGGGTTCCCCGGCGGCGTCCCCCCGCTGACGTTTTGGGGGACGGCTCGGAATCACGACCCCCGCTTCGGGTTCAACCTCTTCTTCCTCGAAGGGCCCCCGGTTGAAGGGAAGTTCTTTTTCGCGCTCGTCGATCCTGATGGAAAAGAGTTTGCTCACCCCGGATTCTTCCATGGTGATTCCCAGGAGGGTGCCGGCCCCCGCGGCGGTGCGCTTGTTGTGGGAAATCACGATGTATTGACTCACGTGGGCGAACTCCCGCAGGGTGTTCACGAAGAAGCCGATGTTTTTTTCGTCCAGGGCCGCGTCGATTTCGTCCAGGAGACAGAAGGGCGAAGGGTGCACCATGTAGGTCGCGAAGAGCAGGGCTACGGCGGTCATGGTTTTTTCTCCCCCCGAAAGGAGGGCGATGTTTTCCAGCTTCTTGCCCGGGGGCTGGGCGAAGATCTCCACCCCGGATTCCAGCACGTCCTTGGGGTCAACCAGGCGCAGCTCCGCCCTGCCCCCGTCAAAGAGACGGCGGAACATGTTGTGAAAATTCTTCTTTATCTTGTTATACGTGGCAAGGAACCGCTCGGTGGATTCCGCCCGGATTTCCTCGGTGATCCGCAGGAGGTCGTCCTTGGCTTTCTTGAGGTCCCCCATCTGGCGGGTAAGAAAATCGTAGCGTTCCTTGGTTTCCGCGTATTCCTCCGGGGCCATCAGGTTCACGTTCCCCAGGTCCTTGAGGGCCTGGCGTTTTTCAGCCAGCCGCTCCCGCAGCACGGCGGGCTGATCCGTGAGGGTGAACATGCGCTCCTCAAATTCCAGGAGATCCCTGGAGTGGGTCTCCATGAAGGACTCCTTGACGCCGCGGATTTCGGTTTCGCAGGTGTTGATTCGCATGGCAAGCCCCTCAACCTTTGCCTGCTCCCGGAGGGACTCCTCGGTCTTCTTTTTGAGGCGCTCCTGCTTGCCCGAAACGTCGCTGTTCTTTTGGGAGATGCTTTTTTCGAGACCCTCCAGTTGCTCGGTCATCTTCGTGCCCTTGCGCTCGGTCTCGGCGAGTTCCTCCTCGGTCTCCCGGAGATTCTCCTCGGTTTCCTCCAGCCTGCGCTGTTCCCCGGCCTGCTCGTCCCGAATCTCCCGGAGGGCGTTTTCCTGGGCCCCCAGTTCCCGCTTTAAAAGCCGAATCTGCTCCTCAGCGCCCTCGATCTGGGCCAGCATCTGCACACGGTTCAGCTTGAGGCTCTCCAGGGTTGACCGGTATTCGTCAATCTTGACCACCAGGCCCGCGTTTTCCGCCTTGAGACCCTCGATGCGCTTCCGCCAGGACCCTTCCTCGGCCTCGTTCTCCCGAATCTGCCGGTCGATGGCGCGCTTTTTGGTGATGATCCCCCCGGGGGCCAAAAACTCGTTGATGAACGCCGGGGTTGAATTGACGTAGTCATCCAGTGCCCCCTGGAGCTCCCCCGCAAGGGCCTGAATCTCCGAAAAGGCCGCAATCGCCTTTTGGGCGAACTCCCTGGTTTCCCCGGGCTTCGGCTCCGCAATGGCGGCGAAGTCGGAAAAGAGATTCTTCCTGCCCTCCGCAAGGGTTGACAGCCGGCCCAGGACCCCCAGGACCCGCTCCCTGGCGGCGTTGCTTGCGGCGGAGGAGTAGCCCGCTTCCTTGAGCCGGGAATCGAGCTCCGTGACGATGTCCTCGGTGATGGCGGCCAGGTCCTTCTGAAGGCCCTTGCGCTTTTCAAGGGTCTCCTGGGCGTTCTGCTCGCATTGGGCCGCTTCCCGGTCGTTACCGGTAATCTTTGCCCCCGCCAGGGTGATGTTCTCCTGGAAGGAGGCGATATTTTTTTCGGTTTCGTCGATTGCCTTGCGTTTTGCGTGGAGGGAGGACTCCTGGTCCCCGATGTCATCCACCAGGGCCTCGATTTTTTCGCCCCCCGCGGCGGCGCGGGTCTCCAGCAGGGTGATCTTGTCCCGGAGCTCCCCCCGGCGCTCGGCCCACTGCTTGGCCTGCTTTTCTTTTTCGACCTTTGCCGCAAAAAGCGCGATGATTTCCTTTTGAAGCTCGTTGAAGGTGACTTCCATCTCGTTCACCGCGTCCATGTTGGCGCTGAGAGTCCGGTTGATTTCGTCAATCTCCCCGTGAAGGCGGTCCCGGCTGGTCTTTGCGGCCTCGAAATCACTGGAAAACCGCGCCAGGTCCCCGGTAAGGCCCTTGAGCTTGAGGAGCTGAATGTCCCGCTCCAGACCGAAGACCTCGTCCCTGAGGGTTCGGTATTTGCCGGTCTTTTCCGCCTGAACCTTGAGGCTGTCGTGGGAGCGCTTTACCTCGTTCAGCATGATGTCCACCTGGCGCATGTTTTCTTCGGTGCGCTCGAGCTTGCGCTCCGCCCCGGCGCGCTCCATCTTGTACCGGGTGATTCCCGCGGCTTCCTCAAAGAGGTAGCGCCGGTCCTCGGGCTTGTTGGAGAGGATCTGGTCGATCTTGCCCTGCTCCATCACCGAATAGGCCGACTTGCCAACCCCGGTGTCCCAGAAAAGCTCCTGGATGTCCTTGAGCCGCACCTGGGCGTTGTTGATGTAGAATTCGTTTTCCCCGGAGCGGTAGAACCTGCGCTTTATGGCCACCTCCGTAAGGTCCACCGGGAGGAGGGCGTTCTCGTTGTTGATGGTCAGAGTCACCTCGGCCACGTTGAGGGGCTTCCGGTTCTCGGTGCCGCTGAAGATGACGTCTTCCATTTTTTCTGCCCGCATATTCCTGGGGGACCGCTCCCCCAGGACCCACTTGATTGCGTCCACCACGTTGCTCTTGCCGCAACCGTTGGGCCCCAGAAGGGCCGTGATGCCATCGGAAAAATCTATGGTGATGCGGTCCGCGAAGGACTTAAAACCGAACAGTTCAAGGCTTTTTAGAAACACCCTATCTCCCACTTTTACAGAAACCAAGCATTGCGGAATGAAGTATACAGGAAAAAGGGGGGTATGCGCAAGCTCACGGGCCCTGGAACTGCTTGATTTCGTTCTTGAAGCGGTTGATGCCCAGGAGCCAGAACTCCCTGGTTTCGATGTCGAAGCCCGCGCGCCTGCACACGGTTTCGCAGGAACCCGTGCCCGTCTGGGAGAGGAGGTCCCGGTAGGTATCCGCAAAGGCGTCCCCCTCGGAAAGGTACCTGCCGTAGAGGGCCGCGCCGAAGAGCTGCCCGAAGGCGTAGGGGAAGTTGTAGAAATCCAGGGAGGGGGAATAGTAGTGGGACTTTACGGCCCACAGGTACTCGTGGCGCTCCTCCGAGAGTCCCTCCCCGTAGGCCCGTTCCTGGGCTTCCTTCATGAGCCGGCAGAAATCCCCGCCGGAGAGCTCCGAGGTTTTGCGGGCCTGGAAGACGCTGTGCTCGAAGTAGTACCGGGAGAGGATGTCCACCAGTACCTGGCACACGTCCTGGAGGTGAATCTCCGTGAGCCTGATCTTCTCGAACCCCGTGGACCGGGAGATGATGTCCTGCATGACGATCATCTCGGCGAAGATGCTCGCGGTTTCCGCCAGGGTCATGGGGTAGTGCTGGAGGGCGTAGGGCTGGTCCTTGATGCACCGATAGTGGTATGCGTGGCCCAGCTCGTGGGCCAGGGTGGTGACGTCCGAGAAGGTCCCGGAAAAATTGGAGAGCACCCGGGATTCCTTCCGGGAAGGAAAGTCGATGCAGTATGCGCCCCCCACCTTGCCCTTGCGGATTTCCCCGTCGATCCACCGGGAATCGAAGGCGCTCCGGGCAAAGTCCCCCATGTCCGCCGAAAAGGACGAAAACCGCTCGATGATGTAGTCCCTGGCTTCGGTGAAGGTCCACTTCTTTTCCGCGGGGCCCTCCCCGGCGGGTCCGTCCTTTTTGGGGAGGGGGGCGAAGAGGTCGTAGAAGGGGATGCCCCGGCCGTCCGTGCCGGAGAGGAGGCGCTCCTTGGCGCGGAGGTAGGACCGCCAGACCGGGAGGGATTCCTCGATCGCCCCGATCAGGGCGTCCAGGGTCTTCCGGCTCATGCGGGAGGCGTGGAGGCTCCGGTCGATGGCCTCGTCCCAGCCCCGGCGTTTGTTCAGGCTCACCGTGGCGCCCTTGATGTTGTTCAAACACGCGGCAAGGGGGATCTCCATGCTCTTTAAAAGAGTGATTTCCCGTTCCCAGGCGGATTTCCGGACGGCCCGGTCGGGGTGGTAGGCTTCGTTCCGAATCTCGTTGAAGGTCTTGCCGCTTTGGGGGTCCTGTAGGGTGGAGATGATTTGCCCGTGGAGCCGGGCCCAGGCGTTTCCGCCGGTGCGTTCAAGCTCCGAGGCAAGGTTCTCCTCGTCCCTGGACATGAGGTGATAGCTTGACACCAGGGTCTGGGACATCACGTATTTGTAATTTGCATACCGGGGGAACCGGGTGTAGAAATCCTCCAGTTCCTGGGAGTACCGGGACAGAATCCGCAGGAAGAGCACGTCCTGGGCTTTGGACCGGAGTTCCATCTCCTCCAGCCGGGAGAGGTTGTTGATGTATGCCGTGTTGGTAGTGTCCGTGGAATACAGGGTGTATGCAAAGGCCGAGAGGGATTCCTCGGTTTCCCCAAGGCGGTCTTCAAGTTCAAGGTAACGGGAAAGCCAGAGGGGAAAATCAAAGCCCCCCTCCCCGGCCCCGCTGGTGAGAGTCTCCGCGGCCGCCAGGAGGGAATCCCCCTCGTCCAGAAGGGACCGGTAGCGGGCGACGTGGTCCGCGTATTCGGGCGTATTGATGTCCGGGTACAGGGACGAAAGATTCCACCGGGGGGCGATTGGTTTTTGCGTGTTCACGGGGCCTCCATGCACGGACTATACCACGCCGGGCAACGGAAGCGCAAGAGCCTAGGGATTCAGGGTGACCGTGCCGTACTTGTCCTCCACGGTGGTCTTGATGCTCTGCATGGGCCGCCACAGCACGGACAGGGTAAAATAGGGCTTGTAGTCATATTTGCGCACGGCGCCCTCCGTGATTGTCCGGGGTTCTATGGTCAAGGAAGCGGCGAGATTCCAGTCGTGGAGGTCGTGCTTCACCTCCAGGGTCAGGCTCTTGAGTTTGAACCCGGAGGCTTCCCGTTTTTGTTGATCCCACAGGGCGAATGAATTAAACAGGTCGGTGAAGAGATTTGTCTCACCGGGAATAACGATTTCTTTGTCGTCATACTCCTGAAAATATCTGTAGATGGTATTGTTGCGGGACGATATGGAAAAGGAAATGTCGAGGAATTGATGTATCCCCAGAGTCAACTTTGGGGCAAAGGTAAAATAGCTTTGAGTCGGCCGAAGAAGATCGTAGGCAAGACTCGTGGAAAGATTCGGGGCAAGGGAAATCCGGTTCTTCCACAGGGTGAATTTTTTTGACGGACTGTCGTATTTGAATTCCACCGTCGTGGGGAGGAATTCTTCGTTTTTGCGAACCTCGTAGGTGTTGTCTTCTTTCATGTCGTAGCCCAGAGTGTAGGACATCCTGTATGCCAGGGAGAACCCGTAACCCGAT
>JAISTZ010000092.1 GCA_031272345.1 Spirochaetaceae bacterium
GCCCACAGGATGCAGGCCCCCAGGGCAAGAACCATACGCCGCGCCTTTCCCGGTACGCCCATACCCGCCCCCTAATCCGTAACGGTCCCGTTGCCCGGCTGCTCGCTCAGGTTTTCTAACCCTGCAATGAAGACAGCCGTGTTGGTTGAGCAGACGACTTCTCCGCCGGGCTCTATGGTGAGGACATTGCCGTTCAATTTCAGGGTCCAGTCCGCGGGAATCCGCAGGGTGACCCCGCTGGGGATGGTGAGGGGCGCGTTCAGGGTGATGGTGTTCCCGCTGAATGACGCCTCAGAGCCGCAGACCACCAGGTCGGTGTGGTCGGTATCGTCCCAGCCGGAGGAGACGGCGCCCGTGAACACCACCGCCGTTGAACCCTCGGGGCGGACGTGGGTGTTGATAACATGCGGGCAGATGACCACGCCCCCCATGGCGGTAAGGGTCCCGCTGATTGCTATGTCGCCATAAAAATCATCATTCCTTGCGACGAGCACCCCCCCCAGGACGGTGACGCTGCCATCGATTGCGGGGTTTTCAATCCTCGATGGCGTCCAATATCCCTCTCCCCGGGCGATGTACGTTCCCTCGGCGCTGCGGCTGCTCGAGCCCGTGCCGGCATTGGCGCTTGAGGCGCTGTCGATGACCGTCACCGGCGCGGCTATGAGGGCGCTGGCATAGCCGCCGTTAGTAGCGCCGCCGGAGGTGTTTGTCCCTTCAAGGAGCACCGTCACCTGCTCCGCCTGGGATGCGTCGATGCTTCTAAAGTAGCAAAAGTAACTCAGCGGATCTCCGAGGGTCATGTTGTCAAGGGTCAGCCTCGCCGTTGCGCCGGGGGCCACCGAAACGCTGTTCGCTGTCGGGCCCCCTGAGAGTATCACATTCGCGCCGTCCTGTATGGTGATTACGCCGCCGGAATAGGTCCACCAGGGGCCTGAAGCGGGGTAGGTCACAACAATCCCGCCAACCCACCCTGCCCAGAACTCCCTGAAGTCCGCGCTGCCCGCGGGGAGCTCCCAAAGGGATTCCCCGGAAAGCCCCTCGGTCTCATGCCAGCCGGTGAATAAAAGCCCCGGACGGGCCGGCTCGGGAAGGGGGACAGGCTGCCCGTCCGACAGGTAGGTTGCGCTTACGGTTTCACTGCCCGCATACCCCTCCAGAGTCCCCCCGTTCAGGTGGTACATGACGGGATATTCCTCGGCAACGGAGAGGGCCAGCCGGCTGCTTTCGCCCCTGCCCGGTTCAGTTGCGGAAACGTAATAGGTCCCCAGGGGGACGGACACCGGGTGGGAGAGGGTGAGGGTTGAGCCGGAAACCGCAACGCCGACCCCCGGAGCCGGGGCGTCCCCCTCCGCGGCGGCGTAGACCCGCCAGACCGTGCCGCCCTTAAAGGGCGGGTCGTTGGTCAGGATGAAGGTGACCGCCGGGGTCACGCCCGTTATGATGCGCGTGGAGTCATCCACCGTAGGGGTTGCCGTCACCGGGACCAGGCCGGCGGGCGTATCCTCCTTCCTGCGCTTGCTCCGGGCTTCAAGGTACTCCCTCAGGGTATGGGGGCCGTCGCACCCCCCAACGAAGACCGCCGCGATGAACAGGAAAAGGGCCGCAAGGCAGAACCGCCCCCGGCTAGTCAGACCGTTGTGTGTGTGGGGATATTTTTTTGCCGTGCTGTTCATCCATCACACCAATCCTTCTCTCTCACTGCTATACCGGCAAAGCCGCCAGGACAGCACCGAAAAAGTCATCGAGACTTTTTCAGTGCTGCTTTGATAGACCTAGATGATAAGTCTAGCACAAAAAAAGGATTGTGTCAAGGAAAAAATGCAGACACGGGATTGCCTTTTCAGCCCTTCCCCAGCACCGCGTTTTCCTTCCACCGGCCCGTGCGGAAATAGACGAACACCGCGATCAGCCCGCCGATGGTTGCTATGGGCGCGCCGAAGCCCGCCCCGGGGAGGCCGTAGCCCAGGAGGACCCCCAGGATGTAACACGCGGGCATCCGCAGGAGCAGGGACGCGAAGATGCTGTTCACCAGGGTGAACATGGTGTGCCCCCCGCCGATGAGGAAGCCGTTGAAGCAGAAGAGGAAGGGGATGAGGAGGAAGTCGAAACTGAAGGAGCGCACGTAGGAGACCCCCGCCTGAATCATCGCCGGATCGCTGCCGAAGAGCCGGAGGATGCCCGCGGGGAAGACCTGCACCAGGACAAAGAACAGGTAGGTCACGATGACCGAGAAGACCGTGCCGATTTTCAGGGCCTCCACGGCCCTGGGGAGCTTCCCTGCGCCCATGTTGTGGGCGGCCATCGCGCCGATGGACACGCTCATGGCCATGGTGGGCATGAAGGCGAAGGAGTTGAACTTGCCCACGGCCCCCACCGCGGCGGATGCGTTCACCCCGCCGATGATGTTGATTATCGTCGTAAGGAACAGGAACGACAGGCCCGTTACGCTGTTCTGCACACAGGTTGGGAACCCGACCTTGATGATCAGCCTGAGCTGCCCCCCGTCGATTTTGAAGGACGAGGGCCTGAAGTCGAACTGGAAGCTGTTGCGCACCATGTAGAAGATGCACAGGAACATGCTCATGGCCTGGGAAATCACCGTAGCCAGGGCCGCACCGAAGGCCCCCATGCGGAACACCGCCACAAACACCAGGTCCAGCACGATGTTGGTGACACAGGCGGCGGTCACGAAGTAGAAGGGCTGCCTGGAGTTCCCCATGCCCCGGAGGATCGACGAGAGGGCGTTGTACCCGAAGATGAACACCGTGCCCAGCACCGTAACCAGGAGGTAGTCGCTGCTTTCCCCAAAGGACTCCTCCGGTGTGCGGATAAGGCGCAGCACGGGATTTTTGAGAATCACCATCAACACCGTGACCGCCGCGCCCACCCCCAGGAGCAACGTGATGATCGTCGCCGTAACCTGTTTGAGGGCGTTCCTGTTGTTCGCGCCCACGTACTGGCCGATGAGCACCGTTGCGCCCATGCAGAGGCCCACCACCATGTTCGTCAGGATGAACGTCACCTGCCCCCCGATATTCACCCCGGACATGGCGACGGTGCCGCTGAAATTGCCCACGATGAGCATGTCCGCCACGTTGTAGAGGGACTGAATCACATTCGACGCGAGGTAGGGCAGGGCAAAGAGGATGAGCTTTTTGAACACATTCCCTTCGGAAAGGTTGTTTTCTATAGATTTACTCAAGGGACACCTTCTTTTTGGCCCATTCCGCAAGGAGCGGCCCAGGCTCCTGGACCAGCAATTTCCGGAAGAGCTCCCCCGCCAAAGCGAAGACCCCCCCCAGGGCGTCCCGCTCAGGGGGCAGGAAGTCCGAGAGCACGTACCCGGCGACGTCGTCGTGGGGGGGGCGTCCGATGCCGAACCGGATGCGCCAGAAATCCCGTGTTCCCAGCGCCGCCGTGACGCTGCGGAGCCCGTTGTGCCCCCCCAGACCGCCGGACCACTTGAGGCTCACCGTGCCGAAGGGGAGCTCCAGCTCGTCGTGGACCACCAGGATGTCCCGGGGCTCGATTTTGTAGAACCGTGCGAGGCTGCCCACACTTTCCCCGGAGTTGTTCATGTAGGTTTGGGGCTTGAGGAACCATGTCTTGCCGCCCCCGCCGTCACCCCGGACGGCGCAGAGGCCGTGGAATTTGTTCTGCCAGGAAAGATCCCCCAGGACCGTGTCCGCGAACTGCCAGGCCACGTTGTGCCGGTTTCCCCCGTAGGTCTCCCCGAAATTTCCCAAAAAAGCAAAGAGCGCGAGCATGGAAGCAGTATACCGCCCCTCTTATTCCTGTGGAAGGGGCTCCATCTCGCCGAGCTTGCGGTAGAGAGTCTTCCGCCCGATGCCCAGGACGTCCGCGGTCTTCACCTTGTTCCCCCGGTTCCGGGCGAGGGTCTCCTGAATCACGATGGTTTCCGCCTGCTCCAGGGTCGAATCC
>JAISTZ010000174.1 GCA_031272345.1 Spirochaetaceae bacterium
CAAATGCACTACAAACTCTTGGGTTGCTTAAAAACGTGAATGATGACGGTTTGGGCAATGCCGATACGTTTTGTCTTACAGAAAAAGCAAGGGATGAATTACTGTTCGATTTTGAACAAGAATTTTCCTCCCGCGCGGTAAGGGGCATAAAAAATCCCGCTGAAATCGCGGTAAAGCTGTTGTTCTATCCGGAAAAAACCGCCCGGCAGATTACAGAATTAACCAGCCTGTTGCGGGAAGAAAACTTTGGGTCCGTACAAAAACGCCTGTCTGAACAAGGCATGAGGACCGGATTCGCCTGTCTTTTTTCAGGAGTCCCCGGCACCGGCAAGACCGAAACGGCCCTGCAAATCGCCCGGGAAACAGGGCGCGGAATCATGCAGGTAGACATCGCGGACACAAAGAGCATGTGGTTCGGGGAAAGCGAAAAGAAAATCAAGCAGGTGTTCTCGCGCTACCGGGCCGCGGTGAAACATTCCCCGGTTGTACCGGTGCTGCTGTTTAACGAAGCCGACGCGATAATCGGCAAGCGGCGAAATCTGGGAGAGAACCGTGAGGGCCCTGGTCAGACGGAAAACGCGATTCAAAATATCATCCTCCAGGAAATCGAAAACCTGAACGGTATTTTGATTGCCACCACAAACCTTACACAGAACATGGACAAGGCTTTTGAGCGGCGTTTTCTTTACAAGATTGAGTTTGAAAAACCCACGCCGGAAACGCGAAAATCTATCTGGCAAGCCCTCATCCCCGAACTGTTGCCCAGGGAAACCGACGCCCTTGCCGCCCGGTTCGATTTTTCCGGGGGCCAGATTGAAAACATCGCCCGCCGTGGGACGGTTTCGGCCGTCATGCACGGGGAACCGCCGTCCCTGGACACGCTCATCGGCTTTTGCCGGGACGAAATCTCCGGCGCAGCCCCCGCAACGCCCATAGGATTTGCCGGTTCTTTGTAATCGGGCCAGGCCCCCCTGTCGTAAAAACCGCGTGAACGGGGCATTTTTTCTTACGGGCTCCCAGGTTTTTAATCTGACCGCCGGCATCAGCGAATCCCTTAGGCTTCCTTGATGATGTGCAGGTCTACGTGCGGGAAGGGGATGTCGATGCCCCGCTCGCCGAAGAGGGACTTTGTTGCCACAAAGAGGGCGCTCTTGGCGGCGAAGAGGTCGTCCTTCCTGAACCAGGCGTTGAGCACCAGGTTTATCCCCGAGTCCCCGAAGGAATCGACGTACACCGTTGGGGCGGGGTCCTGGAGGATCACCTCGCCGCATCTGGCCGGAACCTCCATGAGGGCGTCCAGGGCCGCCTTGAGGTCCGCGCTGTAGGACACCTGTACGCCCAGGGAATACCTGCGGAGGGGGAAGGCGGAATAGTTTATCAGGTTTGACTTGATGATCGTCTCGTTGGGCACCCTGACCATCTTGCCGTCCGAGGTTTTGAGCTTGACCGACAGGAGGTTGACCGAATCCACCGTACCCATCACGCCGTCAACCTCGATGAAGTCCCCGGGGCCCGCGGTTTTTTCGCTCAGGAGGAAGAAGCCGCTGATGATGTTGCTGAAGGAGGTCTGGGCCGCAAAGCCGACGGCCACCCCCGCGATTCCCGCCGCCCCCAGGACAGCGTTCAGGTTGATTCCGAAGAGGCGGAACACGTACATCACCGCCAGAATCACAAAGCAATAATGGATGACCCTGTAGATGACCCCCCAGGTGCGCTCGCTGGTGCGGACCTTGACAATCTTTCTGGCGTACCTGACCAGAATCTTGTACACCACATAGAGCACGATGAGCCCCGATACGGCCTTGAGGATGTTGCCCGCCTGGGGAATTTTCCTGAAAACCTCGGCTATCTTGTCAATCATCCGCGGCCTCCTTCATGGCGTTCCGCCTGCACAGGTCCCTGATGGGACAGTCCGCACACCGGGGATTCCGGGCCGTGCACACGTACCTGCCGTGGAGGATGAGCCAGTGGTGGGCGTTGTCCATGTAGGACTCCGGAATGCGTTCAAGCAGGTCCTTTTCCACAGCCAGGGGAGTCTTTCCGGAGGAAAGGCCGATTCTGGGGCTGATGCGGAGGATGTGGGTGTCCACGGGCATGGTTTTTTTGCCGAAGAGCACGTTCAGGACCACATTCGCGGTCTTCCGGCCCACCCCGGGGAGGCTTTCCAGTTCCTCCAGTGTGCCGGGCACCTTGCCTCCGAAGTCCGCGATGAGCTTTGCCGACAGGGCGGCCACGTTTTTTGCCTTGGCCCGGTAGAGGCCGATGGACTTGATGTAGGCGGTGAGCCCCTCCTCCCCCAGGGCCAGCATCTTTTGGGGGGTGTCGGCCGCTTTGAAGAGGGGCCCCGTGGCCTTGTTGACGCTCACGTCCGTGGCCTGGGCCGAGAGGACCACCGACACCAGGAAGGTGAAGGGGTTGGGCGCGGTGAGCTCGGACTTGGGGGAGGGATTCGCCCTTTTGAACCTGGCGAACACCTCCTCAACTTCCGCCGGGGACAGGAAGGAAAATTCCGCCATGGCCTACCTGATCGCCCGTTTTATGGCCTCGGCCTTGTCGGTCTCCTCCCACCGGAAGCCCCGCCGCCCGAAGTGCCCGTAGTTCGATGTTTTCTGGTAGATGGGCTTTTTTAAGTCCAATGTTGTGATGATTCCCGAGGGGGAGCAGTCGAAGACCTCGGTGACGGCCCTGGAGATGGCGCTGTCGTCAACCTTGCCCGTGCCCTGGGTGTCGACCATGACGGCGATGGGGAAGGGAACGCCGATTGCGTAGGCCAGTTGAAGCTCGCACCGCTCGGCCAGCCCGGCGGCCACCACGTTTTTGGCGATGTATCGGGCCATGTAGGAGGCCGACCGGTCGACCTTGGAGGGGTCCTTGCCGGAGAACGCGCCCCCCCCGTGCCTGGCCATGCCGCCGTAGGTGTCCACGATTATCTTGCGCCCCGTGAGGCCCGTGTCCCCGAAGGGCCCGCCGATGACGAAGCGGCCCGTGGGGTTGATGAAAAATTTGGTGTTTTTGTCCAGGAGGCCGGTCTTGCCGAGCACGGGCTTGATGATGCCCTCGATGATGCTCTCCCGGATGTCCCCGTAGGCGATGTCCGGGGCGTGCTGGTGGGAAAGGACCACCGCGTCTATCCGCAGGGGTGTATGCCCCTCGTATTCCACCGTCACCTGGCTCTTGGCGTCGGGCCGGAGCCAGGGGAGCTTCCCGCTCTTCCGCAGGGCAGCGGCTTCCAGCAGCAGGGAATGGGCCGCCATGATGGGCGCGGGCATCAGCTCCGCCGTCTCCGTGCAGGCGAACCCGAACATGATGCCCTGGTCACCGGCGCCCTGGAGTCCCTCGTATTCCTTGAGTCCCTTGCCGATGACGCCCTGGTTTATGTCCGGGGACTGGGAGTGAATCATATTCGCCACGGCGGTTGAATCGCAGTCGATCCCGTATTCCGCGTCGGTGTAGCCGATTTCCCGCAGGATGCCCCGCACCGTTGCCTGCACGTCAACATAGGTGGCCGTGGTGATTTCGCCCCCCACCAGCACAAAGGCCGTGGACGCATAGGTCTCGCAGGCCACATGGCTTTCCCCGTCCTGGGCAAGGCAGGCGTCCAGCACGGCATCGGAAATCTGGTCGCAGACCTTGTCCGGGTGCCCCTCGCTGACTGATTCGGATGTAAAAAAGTACCGTTTGTTCGACATAAGTAACCCACTTTGTTTTGAAGTTCCCCTAGGGAAGCACTGAAAAAGTCATCGAGACTTTTTCAGTGCTACTTTGATAGGCCGCAATTTCGTAGCAACTCAAAGAGTTGCGAGAAACTTGCAAA
>JAISTZ010000178.1 GCA_031272345.1 Spirochaetaceae bacterium
GGACAAGAAAACCTACTACGCCGCGGGGATTCAGCGCCTTGTCGGCTTTATCGACGGCTTAAAAGAAGGCGCCACGGTCACCCTTGAAGGCGGCGCGGTAAGCCTTCCCCGGGACACGGATTCCTACGTCCTGCGGGTAAGCAAGCTCACCCTGAACGGCAAGGTCTACGATAATCTGACCCCCCAGCCGCCCCAGGATTTCCAGCAGGACGGCCCCCCGCCGCGCCGGTAATCATTTCTTGCGGCCTGGAAAGGGGCGCGGGGCTCCCCCAGACTGCCTAGAGCGGCGAAGATTCGCCGCTTTTTTTTAATTTTTTCTCAAAAAACTCTTGACAATCGTAGTAATTTATAGTATGCTATTATATGCCGATTGAAATTCAACGGGCATTAAACTAGTGCAAGAGGAGGTGTTCTATGGAAGACCAGTTGGTTTCCGGGCTCTTACGGGGCCATACGGACACGATTATCCTGCGGCTGCTCCTGGACGGCGATGCCTACGGGTACGAACTGTACAGCAGGATTCTGGAACGCACGGGGGAACAGCACGAAATAAAGGAGACGACCCTTTATTCGAGTGTCAAACGTCTGGAAGGGGCAAAATGCGTAAAGTCCTACTGGGGCAACGAAACCCAGGGGGCCAGGCGCAAGTATTATCACCTTACCGGCGCAGGCCGCAAGGTGTTTGAAAAAAATCTGGCCGACTGGCGGGCGGCCAAGAAACTTATGGACACCCTTTTGGGGATTGATGATTAGGAGGCGCACATGAAAGACACAAAATCCTACGTGGATTCACTTTTCAGCGGGTATGAGGAGACACGGGACCTGGCGGACTTCAAGGAGGAGCTCACGGGCAACCTGAACGACAAAATCGCGGACCTCATCAAAAAGGGCCTTGATGAAGACGGGGCCTTCAACAAGGCGGCAGGGGAACTCGGGGACATCTCTGCCCTGGCGGATGAAATCAGTCTCAAAAAAAAGCAGGAAATCATCGGCGAAGCCTACATGGACATCAGGCATTACCTGGGGCCCCGGCGAATCATCGCCTACATCCTGTGCGGCATCCTCCTGGCCTTTGGGGTGATTGTTGCGGCGATCACGTATTTTTCGATACAAACCTACGCGGCCCAGGAGGGCGTCCTTTCCGGTGTTTTCGGCGTGTTGTTCGCCTTCGTTCCGGGTTCTATCGCGGGATTCACCTGGCTCGTGTTGACTCAGGAGCTCCCGGCCCTCAATCCCCTGTCAAAAAAACGGGCGGCCTGGTACGCGGGGGGCACCTTCCTCCTCTCCGCCGGTCTTGTCCTTGTCCCCCTCACCTTTGTCAGCACCGGAAGGCAGGACAGCATGATAAGCGCCCTGGCAGTGCTCATCCCCTTTGCGCTTCCCGCGGTGGGGCTCCTCGTGTTTCTCGGCCTCACGGAAAAGGACCGCAGAAAACCCTGGGCGCGCCTTCGGGCGGAACAGGAATTGCAGGTTTTTAACGATCCTGTTACGGCGATGCGGTTCGGCGTGTTTTCGGGGGCAATCTGGATTGGGGCGGCAGCCCTGTTCATCCTGCTCGGTCTTGCCGTCAGCTTTAAATATTCCTGGCTTGTGTTTTTATTTGCCACCGCACTACAGCTTTGGGTTCAGGGCGCCATGATGGGGGGCAAAAAATAAGCTTCGTTTGCCGGAACATTTACACGCCGTCCATTTTCTGTTACTATGACGGGAAAGGAGTGATTATGGTCAAGATCCGTGTTCCGGCAGCGCCGTCAATACGAAGGCTGCCGTCATATCTCAACATAATAAAACAGGCCCAGGCTGAAGGATATGACTACATCTCCGGCACGGTGATTGCAAACGAGCTCAACCTTGAGCCGATTCAGGTGCGGAAGGACCTGGGGATTACGGGCATCGTGGGTAAACCCAAGCGGGGCTACCCCGTTGCGCCCCTGGTTGTGGCAATCGAGCGCTTCCTGGGATGGGACACCAAGACCGGGGCAATCATCGTCGGCGCGGGAAATCTGGCTACCGCCCTCACAGGGTATCCGCAATTCAAACTCCACGGTCTGCACTTTCTTGCCGCCTTCGACATCAGCCCGGAAAAAATCGGCACATCCATTCACGGGGTCCCCGTGTACGCCATGAGCGAAGTCGCCGCCATCGTGCAGACCATGGGCATAGAAATTGCCGTGCTCACGGTGCCCTCAACCTGCGCCCAGGAAACAGCGGACATTTGTATGCAAAACGGTATCAAGGGCATCTGGAATTTTACCAACGTCAAGATAAAGGCCCAGGAAGGGGTCGCCGTTCAGCGGGAAGACCTCACTTCTGGCTACGCGCTCCTCAGCGTTATGCTGAACTCCCGCCACCCTTCGCGCATCAAAACATAGGCCCCGCCGCCGGTAGCCCCGCGCCCCAGACTCGCCGCTGGCGGAAACTGCCGGTTCCTCTTGTGAATACCACCGTTTTGTGATAAACTCGTCATCATGGTAAATGATGAAATTCTTGACATCAAAGACCAGATACTCAAAGTGGTTCCCGACTGCGAAAAAATCTTTCTGTTCGGCTCCTACGCCTACGGTACACCCCACAGGAACAGCGACTACGACTTTTACGTGGTACTGAACGACGACTGCCCCGAAATGGCTGTGCATATCATCCAACGGATTTACCGAAACATCGACTATTCCCACCATGGCGGCCTTGACCTCCACGCTAATTACAAGAATCGCTTTGAAGACCGGGCCAGGTTGCCGACATTGGAGCGGACTATTCAGAACAAGGGGATACTTTTATATGACCGGGCTTGACCTTGTACGGGAGTGGTTCCGCTTCGCGGGGGACGACCTCTTTATCGCAAAGCATGTCATCAACGATCTCTATCCTCCCAGACTGGAGGCCGCCTGCTACCACAGCCAGCAAGCCGCAGAAAAGGCCTTGAAGGGATTCCTGATACATCTCACGCAAGAAGAACCGGAACACACGCACGACCTTAAGGAGCTATGCAATCTGTGCATAGAGCTGGACGGTGCCTTCGGCAGCATCCTCGCCTATTGCGGCGATTTGACCGGTTTCGTTACGGCTGGCCGCTATCCAGATGAACTACCGATAGACGAACCCACTGCAAAGGCCGCCGTCTCCAAAGCCGATGGGGTTTATGCTTTTTGCCTTGCCAAGATACCGGAGTTACAACAGCCAACGCCATAACTCTCCCGAATCACACCCATGACTCACCGCCTACCCCACTGCAAGGACTCGCGTCTGGAAACACGGTGTGACTCCCCCCTCATTTCTCGCCGCGACGGCGACGAAGGCAACGGCAATCGGCCTGGGCCGATTGCCGCGCTGTCAGTATAATGTACCTGTTGAGTTGAACGCTTACTTCTTAAATGGGATGAAGTATCCCGCCCCAAGGGTTAGGGCGAAGGAGCCGCGTGTAACGGAATGATCTGTGCCCCCGTAGTTGACGGTGCTTTCGGCTATGTCTCCGTTCCACACGCCGCCCGCGGTCAGCCTGAAGCCGGAACGGAGAATCTTCACGCCAAGTTCAAACCCGGCGATAAAACTTGCCGGAGCGGGGGTCAGATCGAGGTCGGCCTTGCTGGATACGTTCAAGCCCAGACCGCCAAAGGCAGCTACATTGTAGGCCTCATCATTGCCGAACCCAACATTGAACCGCGCCAGGACCGGTATCTGCATGGTTGTTACGGACACGTACTCTCCGCTGGTGGTGTCGCCCAGGGGCACTTTATCAGTAAGAACCCAGAAGCCGCTTGAAACACCAAAGTATTTCGCCAGCCGCACCCCGACGGTTCCACCCCCTGAAAATCCCACATCGTAGTCTGTGCTCGTACCCTTGCTACCGTCATCCTTGATTACGGTATGGGATCCCGTCTCCATGCGGCCCGTGCCTGCCACGCCGAAACCGAACCAGCCGCTCAGATCGATGCCGGCGTTGCGGAGGAACTTGTCCACCGCATCGTTCATCGCACCGATTACCGCGGTCTTTTTTTCAGTGTCGGCCACAGTCTTTATTGAATCATCACGCCGCTTTTCCAGCAGCTTGTACTGTTTGGTTACATCCACGCCGGTCAGCTTCGTGGTGAGCTCCCTCATCGGAATAATCCCATCGCTCAACGAGGCATACGTCACCGTGTCTCCCTCTATCGCTGTTCCATTCTTGAGGTCGATGATTTGGGCGTTAAACCGGTTGGTGTCCCCGATTTTGCGGGCAATAACCGAGAGCGCCACCTGCGGATTATCTGCCTGTCCCACCCGAACCCTCTGATCGTCAGCGGTTACGCCGCTTCCCTGGATACCATACTCCGTCTGCACCGAGCCAAGGCTCTTCTCCATCCGGGGATACACCGTGTACCTTCCGCTCTGGAGCAGATAAATAGCGAGAATCTGGGCCAGCGCGTCTCCTTCCGCCTCACTCACCCCTCCGGAGGACTCCACCGATAACACCGCGAGCCTCTCGAGACTATCGTCCCCGCCCTTCAGCATATCCACCATGGCGCCGGCCATACTGGCTATGGTCGTATCATTGCTTAACGCGCCCAGGTCAGTATACACCGTGTAGTCTCCTGCCAGTTGCTGAATCTTTTCGATCTGAAGGATCATCACGATAAGGAGCTTCCGTTCCCCCAACTGGGTGATGCTTCCGGCCAGCACATACTTCGCGCCGACCTGTCTACCCAGTTCAGCCATGGTATCCGAGTCGGTCAGTCCGGAAAGGTGCTGAAAGGCCGCCTCCTTGGCTACCGCATTGGTAATGGTCGTCCGGGGAATCACGTCGAAGTTGTTCTTTATCTCACTGGTAAACGAAAACAACTCCGCGATACCTTCCCGCTCGTCCACCGTGCCCCCGGTAAAGGGGATGATGGCGATCTTCCCCAGCTTGTTCTGGGCGGAAACGCCGGCCGCCGACAGGAGCAGGAGCCCCGCTATGGCGAAAGCCCGTAGTGCGCTTCGCTTTGTGAAAAATTTCATGGTATCCTCCTGTGCGGCTCCGGCAGACCTGCTGCCGGGCCTGGTCGGTTTTCTACAGCTTGGCAAAGCCGAAATTCCACGAATCACGGGCCTCGGCCTTGTACGAATCCCCTGCGGTCACCGCTACGGTGGCGTGGGCCCATTCGGTCTCCTGGTTGTTGTAGTACACAACAAAGGTGTAGGGACCCTCCGGGAGATTCCATTCAGCCTCGCGGTCCGCCAGTATCGACGCGGTGTGGTTGATCCTGGGCTGGCCCCTGGTGGCGGTGCCGTCAAAGATATTCACCGTGGAGATGAAGTACGAGGGCCCCCGCTTGTTCAGAAGAGCGACCTTCGCGGTGCCCGCCGCGGGAGCCGCGGTGTTTGACGCCGCCGGTGTTGTTGACGAGGCAGGCGCTGCCGAGACCGCCGAGGGCTCAAGGTCAAGACCCTGTTCAATGATGCGGGTGATGAGCCCGGTGTAGATGGCCCGTTCCGCGAGGGAGACTGTCTTGTCGTTGTCCAGGGTGTTTTGCAGTTTCGCGGCAACCTGGCGGTCGAGGGATTTTTTCTCGATGGTGTAGAGAACGTAGGCGGTGTATTCCTCGCTGCGAACGATGGTGTGGTCGTCAGGGTCGTACCTGCGGATCTGTATCCACCAGTCGCCCACCTTGCGCGCACCGCTGAAGGTCGCGGACTGGGTGGTGGTCCTTACATTATCCAGGACACGTTGCATGGTGGCTTCGTCAGTGCTGGCATTGGTTGTCTCACTGCCGTCATCGGTGGACTTCAGCACGTTTTCAACGCGGGTTGAAATCGTCGCAGCAATCAGTGTGGGGCCGTCCGCGCCCGCGGCCCAGGTCTGGGCGAACTTCTTGTTCGTGCTGTCGTTTGTCCCGATAAAGCAATACTGGCCTTTGAAATTGGAAAGTTTCTCGACCTCCGTATCAAGACCGGTGTCAAGGTAAACCGTCAGCCACTGGGGCAGATCGTTGTTGCCCAGTGCCGCGCCCTTGTGGTCAAGAATGGCGTAGGTGGAGACGGTCTCCACCTTTTTCGGTTCTGGAGCCGACTTACAGGCCATGCTCGTCACCACTACCGCCATTGCCGTGATAATCGCGGCCAATGTCCAGATCTTTTTTGTATTTTTCATGCTACACTCCTTACCTGCCTTTCGGCGTATATAGACAACCCCAGAGCAACGCTCCGTTGGGGGCTGTTTCCTGTGTTAGGGGACGCGCTCCTATTCCAGGAGCTCTCCCAGCCACGCGGCGAAGTCCTGGGCGAAGGTTCCTTCCTTGTTTTCCTTGTTGGTAATGGAAGATTCCAGATCCCGCAGGGCCAGGCGGCGGGCGCCGGCGGCGTCCAGATCCGAAGCCCGTTTGTCCTCGGTAGAGGAGAAGACCGCCTTGCCGTTCCGGTCCTTCAGGGCCGTGTCAAAGTAGTAGCGGCAGGACAGGAGCTTCGTCCCCGCCTGGGCCTCGAGGGTCACGTTGGCGTCCAGGGCGTAGTCCCCGGTTCCGCCCTCCCTGGCCTTGAAGCCCCGGTCGGTGAAAAACGCGGCCAGGGCGCGGCGGATGGTGGTTTCCTCCCGGCTCGTTGCCCCGCCGCCGGATAGTTTCACCGTGACAGCGATGGTGATCTTCGCCGCGCAGGCCCTCATGGAGTCCCGTATGGCCGCGGCGCCCCCGTAGGCGGGACGGCGGTTCGATGCCGCGGGGTCGAGCACCTCAAGGATGTTCTGGTAATTGTCCGTCACCTCCGCCAGCGGGACGGCAAAGGCGAATGCGGCGTAGCCTTCCATGGTGGCTCCGGCGGCGCGTCCCCGGGCCGCCAGACTGCTGACGGCGGCGGCGCCTTCCTTAATCACGTTGCTGTAGCGGGCCGCGCTCTCCTTGCGGTTCATCCGGGCGCAGGCGTACCATTCGTCCGCCCCCTGGTACGTGTCCATCTCCACGCCGATGAGGCCCTGAACATTGGAGGTGGTATTGACAGTTTGGGAAATCTCACTGCTCTCGTCGAAGATGACGGTCTTCTTGCCAGCCGCCTCTTTGACGATCTCGCTCAACCGCTGGTTTGTCGCGGTGAGGCTTTTTACGTCGGTCTTGAACATCCGGGCCAGGGCCATCCGGGCCGCATTCTCCGCCGCCTCGCGGTTCGCGCCTGATCCGGTCCCCGCCGCCCAGTCCGCTGCGGGATAGCCGGCCTCCAGGTCGTTCACCCAGAGGGGCGCCCTGGCAGCGCCGCCGGACTGCCCGGTCCGCGCCGGAACGCCGGCGCAGGAGGCCGCAAAAAGGGCCAGAAGACCCAGCGCCGCGGACACGGCGATCCCTATGCGGCTTATCTTGCCACTACGCCGCGATACTCTTTCTATAAATCCACTCACCGCCAACTCCTTTTCTTGTATAGACTGAATCAGTCAAAAATCACTGTAACATATCGTTTCAATCATTGTCAATACTGGGAAGGTAAAAATTATGATTTTTTAATCAATAAAGTGGGGAGAAATGACGAGTCTTAGACAGCTTTTAGCCTCGAATCTCAGGGAAAATCGCAAAAGGCTGGGGCTTTCCCAGGAAAAACTGGCTGCGAAGGTGAACACGGCGGCGGCTTATGTGGCAAAAATCGAAACCGGGCGGCAATTCCCGTCCCCCGAAATGCTGGAGCGGCTTGCGGCGGCCCTGGAAATCGATTCGCCGGAGCTTTTTTCCAAGGAGCCGATGCAGATAGCCTCCGTGCGGAAACTCAGGAAAGAAATTTCCACAGACATCGAACACATCCTTGCCGCCCGGCTCTGCGAATTTGAGCGCAACTTCTGGTACAAGGAATAATAAAACAGCCTTTTTGTGATATACTTGTCTGGAAAATGATACAATCTTTTAAATGCAAAGAAACGGCAAAAGTCTTTGAAATTGGATTTTCAAAAAAATTTCCGGTATCAATTATAAAATCTGCTATTATAAAACTCGCGATGCTCAATCGTTCCGGAAAGCTTGATGACCTAAGAATCCCGCCATCTAATCACCTGGAGAAGCTTGCTGGGGATCGCGAGGGGCAATACTCTATCCGCATAAATGACAAATACCGTATTTGCTTTACCTGAAGGGAAAACAACGCCTATGATGTTGAAATTGTGGATTATCACTAAATTGTGCGGACCCGCCTTGACATCTTATACCTTATCCGTATACTCATACGAGGAGGCTGGTATATGACCCTGACAAATAGAGCGCCCACAGTCGGTGAAGTTTTGGTTGCCGAATTCCTGGAGCCCCTGCATATAAGCCAAAATTTTCTTGCAAAAGCGCTCGGCATACCGCAAAACCGCTTGAGTGACATTATCAAAGGCAAATGTGGTGTGTCCGCTGATACTGATTTGCGGCTTTGTAAATACTTCGGCCTTTCGGATGGATATTTTTCCGGCATACAGCTTGATTTTGAGCGAATCGCAGCCAAACGAAAAATACTTGATGATTTAGAAAAAATCGTACCCATAAAAAAAGCCTCGGCATGAAGGAGCTCCTGTGCTAGAAAAAATTACCGGCGCGTTTTCAAATGTGTTCCGCGCCCTGAGCGGAAAGTCCGTCATCACAGAAAAGAACATCCAGGATGCGGTTGAGGAAATCAAAACCGCCCTCCTTGACGCGGACGTAAACCTGCGGGTGGTGCGGCGGTTTGTGAACGCCACAATAGAAGAAGCCCGCGGCGAAAAGGTCCTGCGGTCGGTTGACCCGGGACAGCAGTTTGTAAAAATCATCTACGACAGAATCGTGTCGCTCCTGGGAGACGGGCGGGCTGCCCTGAACCTGAAGGGCCCGGACACCCAGACGGTCATTTTGATGCTGGGCTTGCAGGGCTCAGGAAAGACCACCACGGCGGCAAAACTGGCCCTCAAACTCACGGCGGAAAAACGGCGGCCCCTGCTTGCGGCCTGCGACCTGGTGCGCCCCGCGGCGGTGGAGCAGCTCCGGGTGTTGGGCGAAAAAATCGCGGTCCCCGTGTATTGTGAAGACGGCGCCAAGGACGCGGTCAGGGTGGCAAAGAACGCCCTGACCCACGCCCGCGCCAACGGCTTCGACACCTTGATTGTGGACACCGCGGGCCGCCTCCAGATTGACGAAGCCATGATGAAGGAAATCGTGGACATCAGGGCCGCGGTGAGTCCCGGCGAAGTGATTCTTGTGGCGGATTCCACCACGGGCCAGAACGCGGCGGAGGTTGCCAGGGCCTTCGACGAAGCGGTGGGGCTTACCGGAGTCATCCTTACCAAGTTTGATTCCGACGCCAGGGGCGGGGCGGCCCTGTCCCTCAAGTCGGTCACCGGGAAGCCGATTCTGTTTGCGGGCACGGGGGAAAAACTCGAAGACCTGGAGCCCTTCCACCCGGACAGAATCGCCGGCCGCATCCTGGGCATGGGGGACATCGTGTCCCTGGTGGAAAAAACCCAGGAGACCATCGACGTGGAGGAGGCGCAGAAACTTCAGGCAAAGATGGCCTCCTCAACCTTCACCCTCCAGGACATGCTCGAGCAGCTCCAGCGGGTCAAAAAGATGGGTTCCCTCAAGCAGCTCATGGAGATGGTACCCGGCATGGCGGGCCAGCTTGGGGACAGGGAGCTTGACACCGGGAACATGAAATCCCAGGAGGCGATCATCCTGTCGATGACCAAAAAAGAGCGGGCCAACTACCTCATCATCGGGCCCAGCCGGAGGAAGCGGATCGCCCGGGGTTCCGGCACCACCGTGGCTGATGTAAATCATTTTCTAAAACAGTTTGAAAAAACGCGGCTCATGATGAAGAAGATGTCCCGCACAAAGGGCGGACAGGCACGGTTCATGCAGCAGATGGGGCTTGGGGGATGAGCGTGAGCGGAGGGCGGCTCGCGGCCCCGGCTGTCCGGTGGGCGGTGTTTTTTCTTGTCATCTTTACAGCTTCCTGCGGCGAAAAAAAACTTCCCGTCAAAACATTAACCCTAAAGACAGGGGCCGGCGCGGAAGTCACCGTGGAGGCGGAGATAGCGGCAAAACCAAAGGAGCGGGAGTGGGGATTTATGGAACGCACGGACATACCCGACGGCACGGGGATGCTCTTTGTGTTTGACCGGGATCAGGTGCTGAATTTCTGGATGAAAAACACCCCCACCCCCCTTTCCATCGCCTACATCGATTCCCGCGGGGTGATCCGCGACATCTTTGACATGACCCCCTACAGCCTGCGGAACATCACGAGCAGCAGGTCCGTGCGCTATGCCCTGGAGGTTCCCCAGGGCTGGTTCGCCAGGGCGGGGATTTCCCCCGGGGACACCCTTTTGCTGAATTTCCGCTAAGGATTGGGGGTAACAGGGAATTGTTATTCCGTGTTTGATTTTTTTAGCGCGCTCCGGAGGTCCCTCAGCAGGGGGTCCCTGGTGACGGCGAGGAGGAAGACTCCAAGGGCCGCAAAGATGAGCGCCCCCAGGGCCAGGGGGATTCCCTGGGACACCAGGCGGTTGTGCCCCGCAAAGAGGGCAAAGAGCCGCCCCTTGATGAGGAACACCGGAGCCGCGGCGATCGCCGAGAGCGCCGTGTACGTGACGGCCGAGGCCCACAGGGATTGGATGACCGCGGGAACGCCGATAGTTTTGGACCGGAAGAGATAATAGAGGAGGGCCGCCGTGTTCGCCAGGGCAGCTATGGAGAGGGCCAGGGCGATGCCGCCGCCCTTCATAAACCGCGACAGGATGAGCGCCAGGAGGATGTTCACCCCGAAGCCCGCGATTCCCGCCAGGGTTGGGGACCTTGTGTCCCCGCAGGCGTAGAAGGCCGGGGCGATGATTCTGTTGACCGCGATGAAGAAGAGCCCCGCGATGTGCCAGGAGAACACCTCCCTGGTGAGGGCCACCGATTGGGCGGTGAATTCCCTGGATTTATACACCAGAACGATGATGTTTTCGCCCATGAGGAGCGAAAAAAAGGTGACCGGAATGGTGATGAGGGCAATCACCCGAATCGCCTTTTGCAGCATTTCGGTGAAGGCGTCCCATTCGCCCCGGTGGGCAAGGCCCGCAAAATCCGGAAGGAGCACCGTGCCGATGGACACGGCAAAAATCCCCAGGATGAGCTCCTGCAAGCGCAGGGAGTATTGCAGGCTGGACACGATGCCCACCCCTGTGCGTCCCGCCAGGGCCGTTGACACCAGGTCGTTCAGTTGGTACGCCGCCATCCCCGCCACTGTGGGGCCGATCAGCATGAACACCCGTTTTACCCCTTCGTTCTCAAAGGCGGCGGCCAGGTTGGCGAACCGGAGATTCCGCACGTTGATGGTGTCTTTGGTCGCCCTGAGCACGTAGGGCAGTTGGAAGAGTGCCTGGGCGGTTCCTCCGGCAAGCACCCCCACAGCCATTGCCCTGGCGGGGTTTTCCAGCGCCGGAGTAAGGAACACGGTGCACCCAATAACAAGAATGTTGAAAAGCACCGGGGTGAATCCGGAGGGCGAAAAAATTTTGAGGGTGTTCAAAATGCCCTGAAAAAACGCCGCCAGGGAAATTACGAAGAGGTAGGGGAACATGATGCGCGTAAGAAAGACCGTCTCTTGCCGGGCCTCTGCCTGGGTTGGGGAAAGAAAGAGGGGCGCCACATAGGGGGCGGCGAAGATTCCCCCCAGCACCACCAGGGCTGTGAGGAAGAGGACGCAGGTGTACATGGCCGAGGCGAATTCCTCGGCCCGCTGTTTGCCCTCCGGCGTGTCCGCTTCGTCAAGGTAGGCGCGGAAGGTGGGGATAAAGGCAACGGAAATGCTGTTTTCCGCAAAGAGCCGGCGGAAAAGATTCGGCAGCATAAAGCCGATGCCGAAGGCATCCGCCAGACTCGTCGTTCCCAGGTATGCGGCCTTGGTCATCTCCCGGACAAGGCCCAGGAGCCGTGACGCAAGGGTAAGGAGCGAGAGCCTGGCAGATGACTTCAAGAGCGACACTAGAACGGTCCCAGCTTAATCGCCTCTGCCCCCATGACCAAAGCAAAGCACAGGAAGAACAGACAGAGGAAGAATTTCCATGAGGCTTTGATCCACGTGCCGTAATCGACCTTGCACAGGGCAAGACAGGCCAGCGCGCCCGCGGGGAAGAAGTTGTTGGAGATACCGTCCGCGTAGTGATACAGCGTAACGATAACCTGCTGGTTTATCTTGAGGACCGTGGCGATGGGGCTGAGAATCGGCATTAACAGCACGGCCTTTCCGCTCGCCGAGGACACAAAGAAGTCGAAGCACAGGATGAACAGGAAGATGATGAAGAGCGTGAGTGTGCGCCCCTGACCGCCGAGGAGGTTCGTGACGCCGTACACCATGGTGTCGGTGATCCTTGCGGTGTCGAGCAGGACGCCGATTGCCCGGGCGAATCCGATGATACAGGCCGCGCTGAGCACGTCCTTCATGCCGGTTAGGAATTCGTCACAGGCCACGTCCCCGGGCAGGCGGAAAATAATCGCCAGGGCGATCGAGAGGGCCACGTATGCGCCAGCTATGTGCTGAAGCCCCCAGCCCCATTTGAGGGACCCGATGACCGAGAAGGCCAACACGCAGAAGAAGAGCAGCATACCGACAATGCGCTGGGGGTTGAAGGGGATAATCTTGCCCACATCGACATCGCCGCCCTGTTCTTTGAGCTGGTCCAGGTATTCCTGACCCATCACGCTTTTTGAGGGATCCTTTTTGATTTTGGTTGCGTAGGCCAGGAGGAACACGAGGCCGAGGAGATACAACAGGAGAAGACCGAACAGGCGGAATCCCAGCCCGGAGAACATCGGCAGACCGACGATGGACTGGGAGATGCCCGTTGAGTAGGGGTTCACCAGGCCGCAGGTGAAGCCCGCCGCCAGGGAGTACATAATCAGCATGGTGCCGGTCATCCTGTCGTAGCCCGCGGAAATCAACATGGCCACGATTATCGGAAAGAACGGAAAGGAGGCCTCAAAAAACCCGATGACGCCCAGGAAGGTGAAGAACGTGTAGGTGATGATGACGACTACCGGCCCGCTGCCCTTTGTGCGCCGCACCACCACTTGGATAGCGGCGGGCAGGGTGCCCGTGAACTGCATCAGGGCGATCGCCCCGGACACAAAGAGCACCAGTCCAACCACCGTGGACGCCTGGGCGAATCCCGTGAGGATCGCGGTGAAGAACGTAATCGGGTTGATGGGATGGCGCTCCACCTGGGCGTAACTGCTTGGGTCAACAACCTTAACCGCGGGGTTTACCTCAGAGGGGACCCGCTGGTAGAGACCCGCGGGCACGATGTAGGTGAGGATTGCGACGAACACCATAAAGATGAGCACCACAATGTACATGTGGGGAAACTTCATCTTCTTTTTTGTTAAGTCTGCCATAAAAAACTCCTTTTCTTTTTTTATTTTGCAAATTCCAGCGCGCACCTGCACAGGAATTCACTTCCTTTTACAAGGGCCGATTCATCCATATCAAAGTGGGAATTGTGCTGCTCCCATTTGATACCCTTTGCCTCGTTTGCCACCCCCAGGATTCCGTAGAAGCCGGGGAATGTGTCCAAAAATTCGCTGAAGTCGTCCGAGCCCGCAAAGGGATCGGCTAACTCCAGGATGCTCAAGCCCGGAATGCCGGGAACAACCGTGCGGGCCCGCCTGATGAAATCCGCATTGTTGATGACCGGCCCCAGCACGAGCACCTCTTTGAAGTCTACGTCCACATTGTAGGTTTCCCCCACCCCCTTGACAATGCGGCGGATGACCTTGAGAAGTTTTACGTTGCCCTTCTTTTTGAAGAACCGCACCGCCCCGGAAAGCATGGCCGTGTCCGGGAAGATGTTGTGGGCTGTTCCGCCGTGGACCTCGCACACGTGGACAACGGAGTCCCCGAAGACCTCGTAGAAGTTGGACGGGATGCTGGACAGCTTGAGGATCAGGTCCGCCGCGGGTTTGATGGGGTCCCTGGAGAGATCCGGCCTGGAGCCGTGGCCGCCCTGGCCTTTGATGTCGATGACGAAGGGGAAGAGACCCGCCATCATGGGGCCCGGTTTGAGGCAGATCTTGCCCGCGGGGATGTTCGCGAAGACGTGGAGGGCCGCAACCCCGTCAACGCCGCCCTTGTCCTTGAGGTATTTGACGATTTCCGCCGCTCCCCCGGCGATTTCCTCGGCGCACTGAAAGCACAGGTAGATTGTGCCGCTGAAGGCGTCCCGGTGTTCGCTCAGGGCTTTCGCTGCGCCAAGGAGCATGGCCGCATGGGCGTCGTGGCCGCAGGAGTGCATGGCCCCGTCAATCTTGGACTTGAAGGGCACCGTGGTTTCTTCCTGCATGGGCAGGGCGTCAATATCCGCGCGGAGGGCGAATTTTTTGCCCGGCCCCTTGCCCGTGCCTTGAAGCCGCCCGACAATGCCCAGGGGTTTGTCCACCGCTTCCGGGGGCACCCCGAAGGGCGTCCACACCTCTTTTGGCTTGATTGTCTTTACCAGGTCGAAGGGGATGCCAAGCTTTTTGAGTTCCTCCTGAATCCGCCCGGAAGTCCATTCTTCCCTGTAGGCAAGTTCAGGATGTTCGTGAAATTCCCTCCGCCACCGGATGATTTGGTCTTCGCATGTTCTTACGGTCTGCGAAACATCCATGCTTATTACCTCCTTATTTTTTAAGCAGTGTATCGAGTTTTTTTAGAAAAAAAAAGGGATTTTGCAACTTTTTTAGTTTTTTCCGGTGGAATGTATCTTTAAACACCGCAGCCCTTCTGCTATATGGAGCGTCTCAGGTTCAACACAGAGGAAGGTGTCCTCTGCCTGTGCCTGGACGGGGCGGTTTTTTGTGGTGATTGCGCCCGTCCCGCTCTGCACAAAGAGGACATCCGTGGCCGCGAAGCGCAGGGTGCCGTGTCCGCACACCTCCAGGGAAAAGTAGGGACACCCGTCGAACCGGCCGGAAAAGCCGCGAATCACCGGGGCCCTGTCCGGGAGGAGCACCTCCAGGGCTTTTTGTACCTGCAAGTCCCGCCCCCGGCCCCAGTCGTAGAGCCGGTAGGTGATGTCGCTGGCCTGCTGCACCTCCAACAGTCGGAGCCCCCCGCCGATGGTGTGCACCGTGCCCGCCGGGATGTACACCAGGTCACCCGGACCCACCCGCTCATGCCAGAGGAGGGGCTCCAGCCGGTGTTCCGCAACCCCCCGGCGCACGTCCTCCCCGGTAACCCCCGGCTTGAGGCCCGTCACGAGGTCCGCGCCGGGTCTTGCGGCAAGCACATACCAGCACTCGCTCTTGCCCATGGACGATTCGCGGGCCCGGGCGTAGGCGTCCCCGGGGTGCACCTGCACGGAAAGCCCCGAATCCGCCTGAATCACCTTGACCAGGAGGGGGTGTTCCCTTCCGAGCAGGTCCAGGAGCCGGACCGGGGGAGGGCCTTCGGCAAAGGAGAGGCCCCCGGGGCAGGTTGAAAGGACCCAGTGTTCGTATCCCCAGATTTTTTCTGAAACAAACGGCAGCAGGCGAATCATGGCGGCTGGGGGGAGTGTACCCCTAACTGCCCCCGTTGTCAAGCTTTGCCCCCGCCGGGCCGGGGGATAATGGAAACACGGAATTTTTCAATGCGGAATTCGGCGTTCCATGCCGATATTTATGAGTGAGATTTATATAATACGGAGCACTACGATGAAAACCAGAAAGATTCTGAGCCTGATTTGCCTTTTTATTGTGGCGGCAATTATAGTTCTTGGAAGCTGCGAAGTCTCGTCTGGGGTTGACCACGGCGGCGGGGGAGGCAGCGGCGGCGGTTCAGCGTCAGGTATTCCGCCCACGAGCATTATCGAGCGGCTTGGGATTAAGACCGGTGTGCTTTCGGGCGCCGCCAAAGTTAGAACGGTGTTCTATGACTTGAGTAACTATCTTGAAGAAAATCCTGCTGCGCCGGACATCGTCCTCGGCGACTGGGTGGACCTGGCCTCCCTGACGGTTGAGGACTATGAAGGTGATGGCGCTATATCTATCGGGTTCAACAAGGATCTGAGTGACCATGGAACATTGTTACGGCTCATTGTAGTGGGGAAAAATTCGTTTCATTCCGGCAAGGGTGTGGGAGGCGCGTATAATATAGAGGCAAATGACGCTACTCCGCATCTGGTGTTCCAGTTCCAGAATATCCCCGGAACGCGCAGGATGGAAGCGGCAAATACCAACAGCAACGGTTACATAGGGAGCGAAATGCAGACATACCTTGTGGGGGCCGGTGCTAACGCGAATAAAGGTACCGAGGGTTTTCTGAAGGGTCTTATAGCTGCCGGTGTTCCCGAAGACATAATCTTCGCGCCAACACGCTACATAGCCAATAAAGGCGAAGGTGCAAACCGCACGGTTGCTGACAAGCTCTGGCTGCCTACGGAGATGGAGATATTCGGAGGCAGGTACTTTTCAAATAGCGAATGGGAAAAAAACACGGAACAAGCACGGCTGGAATATTACAGCGATAACAACCGGAGAGTGAAATATCCGGAGGAGCCCACTTTAAGCGGGGAGCCTTATTGGCTTGCAAGCCCCTTTTCCAGCAACTCCACCAGTTTCTGTAGTGTGGATAGCTCCGGCAAATCCGGCGATAATGGCAATGCTACCAGCGAATACGGCGTAGCTCCGGCGTTCTGCGTGACGTTGAAGAAGTAGGGGCGGTTTTCGGGTCGGACGCCCCTGTTTCAGGGCAAAAAACAGACAGAACGGTTTTTTTCTCAAAGTCCTTGCAAAAAATACGCAAAAAAGCTATACTCTGGGGCGCGCGCCTGAGGCGCTCACAATTTCTGTAATGTTAAGGATGGCAAAATGGCACAGAAACTTACTATCGACGGCAATACCGCCGCCGGACACATCGCTCATAAGCTCAGTGAGGTTATTTCGATTTACCCCATCACGCCTTCGAGCCCGATGGGAGAGGTTGCCGATGAATACTCGGCCCTGGGCAAAACGAACATCTGGGGCACCGTCCCGGATGTGGTAGAAATGCAGTCCGAAGCCGGGGCCTCCGGGGCCGTGCACGGGGCGCTCACCACCGGGGCTTTGAGCACCACCTTCACCGCCTCTCAGGGCCTCTTGCTGATGATCCCCAACATGTTCAAAATCGCCGGGGAGCTCACCAGCACGGTGTTCCACATCGCGGCCCGTGCCGTGGCAGCCCACGCCCTCTCCATTTTCGGGGACCACCAGGACGTGATGGCCTGCCGCCAGACCGGCTGGGCCATGCTGGCGTCCAACAGCGTGCAGGAGGTGATGGACCTGGCAACCATCGCCCACGCCTCAACCCTGCGCGCCCGGGTGCCCTTCCTGCACTTTTTTGACGGGTTCCGCACGTCCCACGAATTGCAGAAAATCGATGAAGTCACCGACGACATCCTCAAAAAGATGATAGACGACGACCTGGTCCGGGCGCACCGCGCCAGGGGACTCACCCCGGAACGCCCCTCCATCAGGGGCACGGCCCAAAACCCGGACGTGTACTTCCAGGGCCGGGAAGCGGCGAACAAGTATTACGCCAGGGTGCCGGGAATCGTCCAGGGGGAGATGGACAAATTCGCCAGGCTCACGGGCAGGACGTATCACCTGTTCGACTACGTGGGCGCCCCGGACGCGGAGAAGGTGATTGTGGTGATGGGAAGCGGGGCTGAAACCTGCGAAGAAACCGCCGAGGAGCTCCTCAAGCGGGGCGAAAAAGTCGGGGTGCTCAAGGTGCGGCTCTACCGTCCCTTTGACGCCGACGGCTTTGTCAAGGCCCTGCCCAAAACGGTCACCCACATCGCCGTGCTGGACCGCACCAAGGAGCCCGGCGCCCTTGGGGAGCCCCTCTACGAAGACGTGATGGCGGCCCTGGGCGAGTGCGCCCTTGCCGGGGGCGGCCGCTGGCCCCTTTCCAGCATGAAGTTCCCCCTGGTGCTCGGCGGGCGCTACGGCCTGGGGTCCAAGGAATTCTCCCCGGCTATGGCAAAGGCCGTATTCGACAACCTGTCGGGCAAAAAAATTCACAGCTTCTCCGTGGGCATCGAGGACGACGTAACCGGCTCGTCCCTGCCGGTGGACGAATCCTTCACCCTGTCGGACGAGGGCATCAACGAGGCCATGTTCTACGGCCTGGGGTCTGACGGCACGGTCGGGGCGAACAAAAACTCCATCAAGATAATCGGCGAGGCCAAGCCCGAATTGTTCGCCCAGGCGTATTTCTCCTACGACTCAAAGAAGTCCGGGGGCTTCACGGTGTCACACCTGCGGTTCGGCTCCCGGCCCATCCGCCGTCCCTACCTGATCACCAAGGCGGACTTCCTGGCCTGTCACAAATTCACCTACATGGAAACCTATGACCTCCTGGCAAACGCCAAGGACGGGGGCACCTTCCTGCTGAACACCCACTACGATTCAAAGAGCATCTGGGCCGCCCTGCCCGTGGAGGTGCAGAAGCGCATCATCGCCAAAAAACTCAAGTTCTACGTGATCGACGCCTTCGCCATCGCGGAGAAGGCCGGCATGGGCAACCGCATCAACACGATCATGCAGGCCGCGTACTTCAAGATTTCCGGGGTGCTCCCTGAGGAGTCCGCCGTCAAGTTTATGAAGAAATTCATCGAGAAATCCTACGGCTCCAAGGGCGAAAACGTGGTCAAGAACAACATCGCCACCATCGACCTGGCCCTGGCGGAGGTTCACCAGGTGAATTACCCCGCAAAGCCCGAAGGAGACCTGGGCATGAAGAAGGCCATGGCCGCCGCCGGGGACCCCTTTGTGCGGGACGTTCTGGGCGCAATGGCCGTGCAGGAGGGTGACAAGATTCCGGTGAGCCGGCTCCCCGATGACGGCACCTATCCCTCCGCCACCACCCAATACGAAAAACGGGCGATCGCGGAGCACGTGCCCGAATGGGACTCGGCCCTGTGCATCCAGTGCGGACAATGCACGGTGGTGTGCCCCCACGCCTGCATCCGCATGAAGCTCCTTTCGGACCAGCAGGCCCAGGCCGCTCCCAGGGGATTCAAAGCGGCGGACCTCAAACCCAAGGCAGAGGCGGGCAAAAAAATCACCCTCCAGGTTTCCACCGAGGACTGCACGGGCTGCGGGCTCTGCCTGGAAGCCTGTCCCGCAAAAAACAAGGACAACCCCGGCCGGAAGGCGATCAACTTTGTGCCCTACACCCCGGAATACCGGGCGGAAACAGCCCCCTGGTGGGACTACTTCGGCAAGCTCCCCGACGCGGACACGTCAAAGCTCAACCTGGGCTCGGTCAAGGGGCTTTCCCTGGCGCGGCCCCTCTTCGAGTTCTCCGGAGCCTGCGCGGGCTGCGGCGAAACCCCCTACATCAAGCTGCTTTCCCAGCTCTTCGGTGACCGGGCGATCATCGCCAACGCCACGGGGTGCTCGTCAATCTACGGGGGGAACCTCCCCACCACGCCCTACGCACAGCGCGCCGACGGCAGGGGGCCCTCCTGGTCCAACTCGCTGTTTGAGGACGCCGCCGAGTTCGGCTACGGCATGAGGATGACCAGCGACAAGCTCGCCCTCTACGCCAGGGAGACCGCGGAAAAAGCCCGGAAGGAGGGCCTCGCGGCGGACATCCTGTCCAAGATTCTCGCCAATCCCCAGGGGGACGACGCCCAAATAGAGGAACAGCGCCGCCTGGTGGCGGACCTCAAGAAGGCCCTCGCGGGCAACGCCGGTCCCCTGGCAAAGGAGCTGCTCTCCCTCACGGACCACTTCATCAAGCGGTCCATCTGGGTCATCGGCGGGGACGGCTGGGCCTACGACATCGGCTTCGGCGGCCTGGACCACACCCTGGCGTCGGGCCGGAACATCAACATCCTCGTGCTTGACACGGAGGTGTACTCCAACACGGGCGGCCAGATGTCCAAGGCGACCCCCATCGGCGCGGTGGCAAAATTCGCCGCTTCCGGCAAGTCGGTCAGCAAGAAGGACCTGGGGGCAATCGCCATGAGCTACGGCTACGTGTACGTGGCCCGGGTTTCTCTGGGGGCGAACATGCTCCAGGTGATCAGGGCCTTCCGGGAGGCGGAGTCCTACGACGGGCCGTCCATCATCATCGCCTACGCCCACTGCATCAACCACGGAATCGACATGTCCAAGGGCCTCTCGAACCAGAAGGAAGTGGTGTCCTGCGGCCTGTGGCCCCTGTACCGGTACGATCCGCGCCGGGCGGATGCGGGGCAAAATCCCTTCCAGTTGGAAAGCCCGGAGCCGGACTTTAACCTGGGGGCCTTCATGTACAAGGAGGTGCGGTTCAAGAGCCTGAACGCGGAAAATCCCCAGCGGGCGGCAATGCTCCTGGACAAGGCGGTCGCCAAGGCCAAGCGCACCTACCAGGAATACAAATACCTGGCCGAGCGGACGTTCTAACGGATACCCCATGAAACGCCCCCTGTTCGCCCTTGTGGTTACCGGATTGATCTTCTCCTCCTGCGCCTCAACCCCCGGGGACGTTCCCCAGGCGGCTGAGGCCGGGGGGGAGGTCTCCCGGAAGGCCGAGGTCCTCCGGCACAAGGGCACGGACCTGGGGCTGGACTCCTATCCCGTGTGGCTCGAGACCTACCTTGCCTCCGGTGTAACGGGGCTCGAAAAAATGCCCGACTACAGCGGGTTCTATTGCTTTGTGGGGGAGTCCGGGGGCACGGATCTCCGGGCTCTCCAACTCTGGGCCGAGGCTTCCGCCTCCCAGGCCGCTTCCTTGCTGGCCGGGGAGCGCCTCCTGGCAAAGCTCACCGCAAAAGGCAAAGGGGACTCGCGCTTCGCGGCGCTTACAACGGAACTCTCCGGGGCTTCCTATGCGGGGTTCCGCAAAATCAATGACTGGTGGGTGGAGACCAGGGTGAATGGGAACGGCACGGCCTATCAGGTCTATGTGTTTTACACAATAGAAAAAGAAATCCTTGACCAGCAAATTCTCCTGCGCCTGGAAGACGCCGTGGGCGCCCATCCAACGGAGGAAGACCGTTTCCAGGCGGACTCCATCCTCGCGGCCCTCTCCGGGGGCATTTAGCGGCGGTTTGACACACCCGGCGCGGTTCGGCATACTGTGCCCCATGGACATACACACTGAATTTTTTACCGCCGAAGACGGCGCAAGACTGGCCCTCCATTCCTGGCTGCCCCAGGGTGAACCCAGGGCCGTGCTGCTTATCTGCCACGGCATGGTTGAATACGCAAAGCGCTTCGATTATCCGGCCAGGGCCCTCGCGGAGCAGGGCATCGCGGTGTTTGCCCACGACCAGCGGGGCCACGGGGAGACCGCCGGAACCCTGGACGCCGCGGGGTACATCTGCCCCGGGGATGGTTTTGCCAGAGTCGTCCTTGACCTGCGGGACCTGGTCCGCAAGCTCAAGGGGAATTTCCCCGGCAAAAAAATCATGCTCCTGGGTCATTCCTTCGGCTCCTTTGTGTCCCAGGGATTCATCGAGCACTACGGCGCGGAGATTGACGGGTGCCTCCTTTCGGGAACCGCGGGCCCCAGGCCCGGCCTCATCACGGCGGCGTCCCTCCTCGTCAAGGTTGTCATCGCCTTTAAGGGCGACCGTTACAGGTCGTCCCTGCTGCGGGCACTCACCTTCGGGGGCTACAACAAGCGGATTGCCGGCCCCATAAGCCCTTCGGCCTGGCTCTCCAGGGATCCTGCTGCAATACAAAAACACGACGCGGACCCCTGGAACACCTTTGTTCCCACAACGAGCTTTTTCCGGGATCTGATGACGGGGCTTGAGCGGATTCACAAAAAAGAAGCTATGCGGGGAATTCCGAAGGATCTTCCGGTGCTGCTTTTTGCGGGGGATGCGGATCCCGTGGGGGATTACGGCAAAACCGTGAGCGCCCTGGCGGGGATATACCGGGCAAACGGCATGACCGACGTCACCCTCGCGTTGTACCCCCAGGGCAGACACGAGATGCTCCACGAGATCAACAAGGACGAAGTGATTGGGGACATCCTCTCCTGGATTAACGAGCGGCTTTAAGATGCCTTTGTAAACGATGATGGCAGATTTTCTGTATACCCTGAT
>JAISTZ010000190.1 GCA_031272345.1 Spirochaetaceae bacterium
CAGGAAAAAGTGAAGGAGCTCGTGTTTCTGGCAAAAGCCTTTGACAACCCGGACGCGGCGGCGGCCGGCATCGGGGCCAACGCGAAAATCATGGCGGCCAAAAAAACCTCCCCCCTCACCACGGACGAGGAGGTGAGGAAACGGCTGGGGTCCATCCCCAAGGGCGCGAGCCGCCAGGGGGCCTTCGCCGAGCGGAACGCCCTGCAAAAAGCCGCCCTCAACCTGCCGCCCCTCCCCACGACGACCATCGGCTCCTACCCCCAGACCCCGGAAGTGCGGGCTTTGCGGCAGGACCTGAAGGCCCAAAAAATCACCCAGGCCCAGTACGAGGCCGGGGTCAAGGCCTACATCGACGACTGCGTGGCCTTTCAGGAAGAAGCGGGGCTTGACGTGCTCGTGCACGGTGAGCCTGAGCGGAACGACATGGTGGAGTATTTTGGGGAGATGCTGAAGGGCTTTCACTTTACAAAAAACGCCTGGGTCCAGAGCTACGGCAGCCGGTGCGTCAAGCCGCCGATCATCTACGGGGACGTGTCCCGGCCCTACCCCATGACGGTCAAGTGGATAACCTACGCCCAGTCCCTCACCAAAAAGCCCATGAAGGGAATGCTCACCGGGCCGGTCACCATCCTCACCTGGTCCTTCGTGCGGGACGACCTGCCCCGCTCCGAGGTGTCCCGGCAGATCGCCGCGGCCCTCTACGACGAGGTGAAGGACTTGCAGGAGGCGGGAATCCGCATCGTCCAGGTTGACGAGGCGGCCTTCAAGGAGGGCTATCCCCTGCGGAAGGAGAACATCCCCGCCTACGAGGAGTGGGCCGTGGACGCCTTCCGCCTGACCGTTTCCGGCGCAAAGAAGGAGACCCAGATCCAGACCCACATGTGCTACAGCGACTTCACGGGGATCATCCACACGATAGAGCGGATGGACGCGGACGTGATTCTCATCGAGACAGCCCGGAGCGGCAACACGCTGCTCAGGGTGTTCAAGGAGCAGGGATACGCCAACGAGATAGGACCGGGGGTCTACGACATCCATTCCCCCAGGGTGCCCGGGGCGGAGGAGTTCGCCGAGCAGATCCGCGCCCGCCTGGCCGTACTGCCCAGGGACAAGATGTGGGTGAACCCGGACTGCGGCCTCAAGACCCGCCGCTGGGAGGAGGTCAAACCGGCCCTCAAAAACATGGTGGAGGCGGCGCGGAAGTTGCGGTAGATCCCAAATTCGATTAAATCAGCCCTTCCCTAAAATTATCGAATGTGCTAGACTTCCCGCATGACTGCCAATGAACTGCGAGCGAAATACATCGAATTTTTTGTGGCAAAGGGCCACGCGGAAATTTCCGGCAAGTCCCTCATCCCGGAGAACGACCCAACCGTGCTCTTCACCACGGCGGGGATGCACCCCCTGGTGCCCTATCTCCTGGGGGAGCCCCATCCCGCGGGGAAGCGCCTGGTGGATTACCAGAAGTGCATCCGCACCGGGGACATCGAGTCCGTGGGGGACAAGAGCCACCTCACCTTCTTCGAGATGCTCGGGAACTGGTCCCTGGGGGACTACTTCAAAAAGGAATCCATCGCCTGGAGCTACGAATTCCTCACGAGCCCCCGCTACCTCAACATCCCCCCGGAAAAAATCTCGGTCACCGTGTTCGCCGGGGACGAAAACGCCCCGCCGGACGATTTCTCCGCCGGGTGCTGGGAAAGCCTCGGCATACCCCGGAGCCGGATTCACTACCTTCCCAAGGAAGACAACTGGTGGGGCCCGGCGGGGGAGACCGGCCCCTGCGGCCCGGACAGCGAAATTTTCTACGACGTGGGCATCCCCCCCTGCGGAGCGGACTGCAAACCCGGATGCAAGTGCGGAAAATATCTGGAAATATGGAACAACGTGTTCATGCAGTACAACAAGGGCCCCGACGGCGCGTACACCCCCCTGGCCCGCCCCTGCGTGGACACGGGCATGGGGGTTGAGCGCACGGCCACCATCCTCCAGGGCAAGGCCTCGGTGTACGATACGGAGGTGTTCAGGCCCGCCATCGCCGTCATCGAGAAGCTCACCGGAGCAGTCTACGGCAAGGACGAAGAGACGGACCGGTCGATCCGGATCATCTGCGACCACGCCCGGGCCGCGGCCTTCATCCTGGGGGACCCCAAGGGCGTCACCCCGTCGAACGTGGGGGCCGGGTACGTGCTCAGGCGGCTCATCCGGCGGGCCCTGCGGCACGGCAGAAAACTCGGCCTCGAAGGGCCCTTCCTTTCGGAGCCCGCCAGGGTGTTCATCGCCTTTTATGCGGACTGTTACCCGGAAATAAAAGAAAAAGAAGCTTTCATCTATTCGGAACTCAGGAAGGAGGAAGAAAAATTCCTTGAAACCCTCAAGAAGGGCGAAGGGGAATTTGAAAAACTCCTTCCCAATCTGCTCAAAAACCCGTCGAAGGTGATTCCCGGCAGGGTGGCCTTCAGGCTCTACGACACCTTCGGCTTCCCGGTGGAACTCACCGAGGAGCTGGCCGCCGAGGGGGGCCTCAAGGTTGACCGCCGGGGGTTCGACGAGGCCTACAAAAAGCACCAGGAGACCAGCCGGGCCGGGGGGGACCAGATTTTCAAGGCCGGCCTTGCGGACCACAGCGAGGTTTCGGTCAAGTACCACACGGCCACCCACCTCCTCCACAAAGCCCTCAAGCAGGTCCTGGGGGACCACGTGGCCCAGCGGGGGTCCAACATCACCCCCGAGCGCATGAGGTTCGACTTCTCCCACCCCCAGGCCATGACCAAAGAGGAGGTCGACCGGGTGGAGGCCATCGTGAACGAGCAGATCCGCCGGGACCTTCCGGTCACCATGGAAATCATGGACCTGGAGGAGGCAAAAAAGAGCGGGGCCACCGCCCTTTTCGGCGAAAAATACGAGCAGAAGGTCAAGGTCTACACGATCGGGGATTTCTCCAAGGAAGTCTGCGGGGGCCCCCACGTGGAGCGCACCGGCGTAATCGGACGGTTCAAAATTCAAAAGGAACAGTCCTCTTCCGCCGGGGTCAGGAGAATCAGGGCGGTCATCTGTAACCCAGGGACAGTCTAATTGTTATTACACACGGAGAATAGGAGAAACCTATGAAAAACGCAGCGGTAAAAACGGCGTTGCTTTTGTCGTGTTTCGCGGCCTTCAGCCAGACCGCGGACCTTCAACCCCTGGCAACGGTAAAACTGACAAAAAACGAGGTCATCACGGTGAAGCAGTTGAAGGGCCGGGTGGCCATGTACGAAAAACAGAACGGCAGCCCGATTTCTGTGGACGAGCGCAGGCAGGTGCTCGATTCCCTCATCAACGAGAAACTCGTGGTCCAGGCGGCCCAGAAGGCGGGGATTTCGGTGACCGATTCCGAGGTGAACGAGCAGTTCAGCCAGTTCATCTCCCAGATGGCGGGCCGCAGAGTCACCGAACAGGAATACGCCGCCATGGTCAAGCAGCAGACCGGAAAATCCTTCGAGAACTACTTCCTGGAACAGATGGGCCTGTCCATCGCGGCTTACAAGGGATTTCTTAAGAACCAGATGCTCGCCCAGCGGTACATCGGCGCGGAAAAACAGGGGGATCTCTACAAAATCCAGCCCACGGACGAGGAAATCCGCAACTACTACGCCCTAAACGAGAGCATCCTGGTGCGGCCCACCACGCTCAAGCTTTTCCTGGTGGCGGCCCCCAAGGGGACGGACTCCGCCGGAGCCCGGAAAAAGGTTGACGCCATCCGCGATGAACTGAAGACCAAAAAGAACTACGACGAGGTGGCCAGGCGGAACCAGCCGGGAGTCAACGCCGGGGACATCTACGTGGCCCGCACCATGCAGGATGCGGAACAACTGCGGATCAACATCAACGCCCTCCTCAACATGTTCAAGCAGGACACGGGCTACGTGTCCGACGTAATCGACACGGGGAACGACTTCCAGTTCTACGTGGTCCGGGAAAAACTCGGCGCCAAGATGCTCACCCTGGACGACCTGGCCCAGCCCGGCACAACCACAACGGTCTACCAGTACATCCTCAACATCGTCGCCCAGCAAAAGCAGATGCAATTTCTCGCCGCCGCCAGCAAGGAGGTGGCGGAGAAACTGCGCACTTCCCAGAACTTCACCATGAACAAGTCGGGGGACGCGCTCACGTCACTCCTCTCGTGGTAGCATGGCGCGCCGCAACGGGCGAATCCTGGCCTTTCAGGCCCTCTTTGCCTGGGAAACAGGACGGAACGACCCTGCCCTTCTGGATACATTTTCCTGGAAGGATTCACGGCGAAGGATAGCGGAGGAGGACCTGGTCTTTGGGCGGCTCCTCTTCCACGGCGCCCTGGAGCACATCGACGAGGTTGACGAAGCCATCCGCGCCCACCTGACCAATTGGGACTTCAACAGGCTCAACCGGGTCGATCTGGCGATCCTCCGGCTGAGCGCCTACACCCTCCTCTACCAGCGGGACCTGCACCCCTCCATCGTCATCGACGAGGCGGTTGATATTGCCAAGGAATTTTCCCAGGATGATTCCTACAAATTCGTGAACGGCGTCCTCGACAACATCAGGAAGGACCTCCCCGGAGGGGGGCCGTGAAAAAAGTCCTCCCCCCGGCGTCTGCGGTCCTTGCGGCCCTGGTCCTGCTTTTTTCCTGTTCCGTTTCCCTGGGGGACGGGGAGTTCCTGCAACGGGTGACCCGGGCGGACGCCCTCATCACCGCGGGGAATCCCAGGGGGGCCCTCAAAATCCTGAACCGCCTCTCCAGGGGCTCGTGCAGTGCCATCCAGCGGGCAGGCCTCTACCGCCGGTACCTGGCCCTCTCCGAGGACGCCCTGGGGGAAAAATGCCTCCTCCGGGGACTCAGGGACATGGGGGGGAACCCGGAGCTCTCGGCCCTCCTGGCTAAACACCTCCTCGACCGGGGAAGGCTCCCGGAGGCCGTTGCGGCCGCCGAATCCCTTGGGGGCACCCGCTACGATTCCCTTGCCGCGGAAATCCGCCTCCGAAGCGCAGCGACCGACGGCCTGGACAGCTCCCTGATCCCCCTGTACGCGAGCGCCTGGCGGGCCACCGGGAACAGCTCCTGGCTCGTGAACGCCGCCCTGGTCAGCGCCCTTGACGGGGAGATCCCCCAGGCCGCGTCCCTGGCCCCCAATTCCGGGACCGCCCCGGAGGAGGCCCTGTTTTGGGCGTCCATCCTCCTCGACGGGGGGAACGAAGAGGCCGCCCTGGGCTTTGCCGCCGCCGCCGGGGACAATCCCAGGGCCCTCGCCCTCGCGGCGGACGCCCTCACGCGCCTGGGGGATCCCGAGGGGGGCGCAGCAATCTGGGAATACCTTGGGGCCCGCTATCCCGGCGGGGCGCCCGGAGTCTCCCGGGTCGTCCTCTGGTACAACCTGGCCCGCCGCGCAAAGGCCCGGCAGGACGAGGCCGCCTGGTACGGGGCGGTGACCGAATGTGTGAACGCATCGGAAGGGGCGAGGGACGAAGAGGTCCTCCTGGCCCTGGGGGCCTACGGGGACTTCGCCCTGCACCAAAGCCCGCCCTGCCGGAGCTCCCCCCTGGAGGGGGCCCTGCGGAAATCCGGCCTGGCGAGCCGGGAGATGGCCCTTGCGGAAGCTGTCCCCCAGGCCGGGGGGGACGTGCTTTCCCGCATGGAAGGGGCCCTGGAAAAGCGCCCTTCCCTCCCCCTCCGCATCGAATACCTGAAGTTCCTCCTTGCCGGCCGGGAGACTCTGGCGGCCCAGGGGCTTCTTGCGGAAAATCCGGAGCGGCGGTCGGTGGACCCGGCGGACCCCAGGGAGCCCTGGCTCTGGGACCTCCTCGAGGCCAACCTGGACCCGAAGAGGGGCTATCCCCCGGAGCTGATACGCTTTGCGGCCGCGTACCTGTGGGAAGAAAACAAGAGGGCCGACGCGGACCGGCTGCTCTCCATGTATTTCCTGTTCCGGCACGACATATCCCTGGGGGATTCCCCGGACAGGGTCATCGGGATACTCCCCGGGCTTTCCTCCTGGGAGTGCGAATACCTGGGGCTCTACTTCCTGGAACACGGGCGGAACGCCCTGGGGGTGCGGCTCCTGGAATATGCCGAGGGGGAACTCATGGAAACCTACCCGGACCTTGCAACGGACTACCGCTATGTCCCGTCCTTCGAGGCAATGGCGAACCTGTGGGAGGCCTACATCGCCCTGGGGGAGCGGGACAAGGCCCGGGCACTCTTTGACCGGACCATGCTGCGGGAAGGGGACCCGGGCCGCAGGGCGGAGCTGCTCTTCCGCCTGGGGGATTACCAGGCCGCCGGGGGCGACCTTCAGGGGGCGCGGCTCAGCCTGGAGGACTGCCTTGCCCTGGAGCCGGACCACCGGGAGGCCAGGGTTTTGCAAAAAAAAATCCGGTAAACCCCGGGGAAGCGCTGAAAAGCAACCTGTTCAGCGTGTCCCAGGGGCTACCGGATTGGCGCATTTTGCCGGGGAAGGCCCCCGGCCGCCGGACTACTCGATGACCGCGATGATGTCCTCACCCTTGACGATAAGATAGTCATCTCCGTCAATCTTGATGGCGCTTCCCGCATACTTGTCGTGTATGATCTTGTCGCCCACCTTGACCTTGATTTTCTCTTTGTCGTCACCGACAGCGATCACAGAGGCCTTCTGTGTTTTTTCCTGGGCCGTATCGGGGATGATGATGCCCCCGGCGGTCTTGGATTCGCTTTTTTCCGGCTTGACCAGAACTCTGTCTGCCAAAGGTTTAACCTTCATAGTATCCTCCACAAGGTGTTTTATTACGTGTATACAGTAAAGATATAAAAAAAAGCGCCCGCCGTCAAGGGTTTGCGCCCTTTTTTTGATGGGTCATTATGATACATGCCACGAGACATATTGACACATAAAAGTCAAAATTGACACAAATTTGCCGGACGGCGTTTTCCGCCCCATCCTGGGCCACGCCCCGCGGGGCGTCCGGGGGATTTTTATTTCTTTCAATCACAATAAATTATGTTTTTTATGGAAAAATCATCCTGGATTTGGCACGGTTCTTGCTAATATGTAAGTGCGGGCTTTGAACCGCAGGATACTATAAAATTTTGGAGGTATGATATGAGTTCTTATGCGTTAGGTTTTTCAAACCCCAGGTTCACTTCGGACATTTTCGACGTGATCGAGCGGAATTTTTCAAACTACTTCGACCGGTCTTCCGAGAAGTCCAGCGTCCCCAAGGTTGACGTGCGGGAGACCCCGGACGCCTACATCCTGGACATGGACCTGCCCGGCATGACCGAGAAGGACGTGGACGTGAGCTTCAAGGACCAGGTCCTCAGCATCACGGCGGTCAAGAAGGAGGAAAAGGCCGAGAAGGACCCGGAGAAGGGTCATAAGTGGCTGATCCGGGAGCGGGTGTATTCGTCCTTCTCCCGGCACTTCACCCTGCCCAACGACATCGACTCCGGGAAGATCGCCGCGGAATTCTCCAACGGTGTGCTCGCCATCAGGATCCCCCGGAAGGAGGAAACCAAGAGCGCCAAGATCGCCATCACCGCCAAATAGGCGCTCACTGGAAACCGGCAGTTCCGCTGCCGGTTTTTTTTTTCGGCATGGAAGGAGCTTTCGGCGCGAAAGAGCTTGACATTTGTTTTTCACCCTGATAGGCTTTTATCAACAATAACACTTTTTTATGAGAGTCGTTTTTGGGTTCAATCCGGCGGCTCTTTTTTTTTGACGGTGGAATGATGGAGTACGAGCCCCTGGAGGACATGCCCTTTTTTTCGGAATCCCGGCGCCTGGTGAACGGCCTGGGGTACGAGCTCATCGGCCTGCACATTGTGCGGAGCCGGGGGAGCGCCCGGGTGAACGCGGTGATTGCCGGGAAGGAGGCCGGGGGGGCCATCGGCACGGAGGATTGCGCCAGGGTGCACCGGCCCCTCCAGGAGCGGCTCCAGGCCCTCACGGGGATGGAGGATTTTTCCATGGAGGTGGCATCTCCGGGCACGGAGCGGAACATCAAAAATGCCGCGGAGTTCGCCCTTTTCCGGGGGCGGGAAGCCCGGTTGTGGGACGCGCCTAAGGCCGATTGGGTCACCGGGGTCATCCTGGGGAGCACGGAGAAGGACCTTACCCTGGGGATAGGGCACGGGAACGACACGGAGGGCGGGGGGCAGACCCTGGTCATTCCGTTTGAGCATATTGCCAAAGCAAAACTACTTCAACCGTAAGGGGGCGCCACATGTCGCAGACAATGTCGGAGGCTATTCGCCAACTATCTCAGGAACGGGGAATTCCCGAAGAAGCGGTCATAAGGACCATAGAGGACACCCTCAA
>JAISTZ010000053.1 GCA_031272345.1 Spirochaetaceae bacterium
ACGTAGGCGTCTCATCAATGGACGAGTCGCCCAAGGTATCCTGGTCGACCGACGGGGTGAATTGGACAGAAAGCAACAGTTCAGGTCTTGTAGACTTCTATTTTAACTACGAAAGCACTGCCGGGCGGCCTGTCATATCCTATGGCGGCGGGGTGTTCCTTACCGCAGGGACAAACACTACCGATACCACCGCCAACACGTACAAAGTCGCCGTGTCCGAGGACGGCGGGGAGACCTGGAAGGTGCTTGACCTGGGCGGCTCAGGAGGCAGTTGGAAGCAGCCCTTCACCACGGCCTACGGCACCCCCGGCGGTATCCCCACCTTCATCGTAGGCGGCACCGACGGGAAGATGTGGGTGTTCAGGTAAACGATGAATGATGAACGATGAGAGATGAATATGTATCTCTTATCGTTTATCGTTCGTGAGGTTCTGGGGGCGGCGTTCAGGTCAGCCGTTTTTGGCGCAGGATTTTAGGAGCCGCGCCTTCTTTATGCGTATCCTGGGGTCTTTTTTTTGCAGCTTCATGATGGCCTGTTCCACCAGCCGCTTCTTGCCCTCCCCGAAATCGAAGAGCTGCCCCTGGACGGGCTCCCACCCTGGGGAGACGTTCTGCACACCCACCCCCAAAAGCCGCACCCCCTCTCCGGGTTTGTATTTTTTGTCGAACAGGGCGAGGCACCGCTCGTAGAGATCGTCCACCGAGGACACGTCCCTGTCGCCGGTCTCCTGGATGCTCACCGTGGAAAAGTCCCCGTAGCGGATTTTAACACGGGCGGTTCTGCCCCGCAGGTCCTGCCGGAGCAGGCGGAACACCACGATCTGACAGAGCTCCAGCAGGGCGGTCTCTATGACGAACCGGTCGCTCATGTCCTCCCGGTAGGTCCGCTCCGCGCTGAGGGACCGGGACTTGGCCTCGCCGTCGAAGGACTCGGCCTCCATGCCCCGGACCGCCCGGTAGAGGAAGGCCCCCCCGGCCTTGCCGAAGGTCGCCGAAAGCAGCTCCAGGGACGACCGGTGGATGTCCTCGGTGGTCCTGTAGCCCGCCGAGGCGAGCCGGGCCCTGGTCTTGCCCCCCACCCCCCAGAGCTTCGAAATCGGCAGGGAGAGCATGAATTTTTCCTCATCCCCAGGGGGCACGATAAAGAGTCCGTCCGGCTTGGACATGCCCGAGGCGATTTTTGCCACGTATTTGTTCGACCCCAGCCCCACGGACACGGTGAGTCCGGTCCGCTCGAGGGTCCGTTGTTTAAGAAGCCGCGCCGCCGCCTCCGGGGGGCCGAAGAGCCGCTCCGTGCCGCCGATGTCCAGGAAGGCCTCGTCCACGGACATCTGCTGCACGTCCGGGGAAAATTCATCGAACACCCCCATCACCTCGGCGGATTTTTCCAGATACCGCTGCATCCGGCCCCGCAGATAAATCCCCTGGGGGCACAGTTTGAGGGCCTGGTACAGGGGCATGGCCGAGTGGACGCCGAATTTCCGCGCCTCGTAGGAGCAGGTCGACACCACCCTGCGCACGTCCCCCGGCAGCCCCCCGACAATCACGGGTTTGCCCCGGTATTCGGGATGGTCCAGTTGTTCCACCGAGGCAAAGAAGGCGTCGATGTCAACGTGGAGGAACATCCGGGCCTCCCAGGGTGATTCGGGCGGTTTTCCGGGTTACCCCGGAGTCCCCCCGGTCAAGAAAAAAGACCGCCTCCACCGCCGCGCCGGGGTTTTTGCCGCTCACATAGGTGACCGAGAGGGGATTCGGCGGAGATTCGGGCAGGGTGAATTCCATGACTCCCCCGGGGATGTCCACGGTAAAGGGAAAGTCCGAGTAAAAGGGCTGATTCGCCCCCCCGGCGCGCACGGAAATGTCGCACCGGATCACCGGCAGGTCCGCCCCGGCCCGCACCGTCACCTCCCGCAGCTCGATGGAGTCCCGGAATTCCGCCTCAAGGAGGAGCCCGCCGTCACCTTCCTCGTCCCTTATGGCTGACGAATCGTAGACCGGGGCATCGGCGCGCCGGGCAAATCCGGCGGTCCACAGGCCCAGGGGGACGAGGACGAGGAGGGGCGCAAGGACAAAGGCGGTTTTGACCGCCCGTCTCCGGGCGTACCGGAAGACCGCCAGTCCCCCCCCAAGGATGACGGCTCCAAGGAGTATCGCCGGGTCGAAGAGGCCCGCCCCGGCAAGGAAGCACGCGATTATCCCCGGCAGGGACGGGAAAAAGCAGACCCACAGGAGGGCAAGGGCCATAACCCCCATGCAGAGAACAACGTAGACCCCCTCCCGGAGGACAATCCGCGCGCGCCCCCCCTCGGCGGACAGGGGCAGGAACACGAAGGTCCCCTCGGCGCGGGAAAAGTCCCTGTCCGGGAGGGAGCGGATGAAGGCCGAGAGCCCCGCGAAGAGGGTCTCCAGGGTTTCAGGGTCCCCGGCTCCGATCCCCACCCCCGCCGCGGGGACCATCCGGGCGGCCCATTCCCCAAGGGTTCCGTCCTGGGGGGCCAGGCCCAGGCGGTACACGAAGAGGGGGCCCCGGCTGGGGAAGGGGAGGGCCTCGAAGAGCCAGAGGGGCGTGGGGGTCCCGTCCCTGTCCCTGGGAAGGGACACGGGCATTTTCCCCAGGGCAGGGGCGCCGGGAATCAGCGCCACCGCCGCTGTCGAGCCGGGGTTCTCCAGGGTGTCCAGGAAGGAGCGGGTTCCCCGGAGGGCGCGGGAGTCGTATTCGGCGGGGAGCCGGGGGGCGTCCGCGGCGGTAAGGAGGACCGTCAAATTCACCGGGAGGGCCGCCCCGTCCAGGGAGCGCAAAAACGCGGCCAGTTCCTCAAGCCGGGGGAAATCCTCCTGCCGGGCGGTAATCACCAGGTCCTTCAGGGGAATTTCCGCCGCGTCCTCCCCTCGGGGCATGGAGACCCGCACGGAATAGGGGAAGCCGTCCCATCGGCCCGAAAGGTAGTCCCCCTGGGGAGAAAACCCTTCGTCCTGGAGGAAGGCGAACACCCGGTCCGAGGGGGACGCCGCGCCGGGACGCTCCGGTTCGGCGGCGAATGCCCGGAGGCCAGCCAGCAGCATGAGGAGGGCTCCCAATGCGCCGGGGTGGATTCGCGCCCGCCCCATCAGAGCCCCGTGGGTACGTCGATGAACACCGTTTCGATGCCGGTATCGCGGGTGATTTTTTGCCCCAGGAGCTGCACCCCGATTGTCTCCGTGCGGTAGTGCCCCGCCGCGATCACCGTGATGCCCAGCTCCTCCGCCGTGTGGAACTGGGTGTGCCCGATTTCCCCCGTGATGAAGAGGTCCGCCCCGGCGTCACGGGCCTGGCTCACCTCCTCGCCCCCGCCCCCGGTGACGATCGCCGCGCGCTCCGCCCTGGGCTTGCCGAAGGGCAGGACGATGCAGTCACCCTGGGCTGAGGGGAAGAGCTTGCGGATCAGGTCGTCCGGGGAAAGGGGCTCCGGGAGCGCGCCGGTGACGCCGATGGTGTACCCCCGCCACTCGCAGCAGGGGCGGATGTCCCGGAGACCCAGCCGGGCGGCCAGGCCGTAGTTGTTGCCGCACTCCGGATGCGCGTCCAGGGGAAGGTGACAGGCGTAGAGGGCCATGTTGCTTTCCATGAGGGCCCTGACGCGGCCGTAGTAGAGGCCCCGCAGGGGTTCGCTCTGGCCCCACAGGAGCCCGTGGTGCGTCAGGAGGAGGTCCGCCCCCTGGTCCGCCGCCCGCCGGATGGTCTCCAGGCAGGCGTCCACCCCCAGGGCGATTTTGCGCAGATCCCCCCCGGAACGCTCCACCTGGATTCCGTTCTGGGACGGGTCGTTGGGAAAGTCCGGGATGCGGAGATACTCCGAAAGCAGACGGTCGAGTTCGTGTAAGGTCATGTGTTCCCCCTAGGGACACGCTGATTTAATCTTGACGACTAAATCAGCGTGTCCTTGCAATTTCTCACAACTCTTTAATTCATATTGAGTTGTTGCGAAATTGCGGCCAAGTAAAGTAACACTGAAAAAGTCTCGATTGACTTTTTCAGTGTTTCCATAAGCAAGCGTTACAGGCGGTCTCCTGAAAAGAAGACCCGGCATTTTCGGGCGGCGTCCCTGGGCCGGGCCAGGGTCGGGTCCCGCTGGGTTCCGAAGTACCGGGCCAAAAGCGGGCTGGTCTGTTCGACACAGCCGAATCCCGCCCTGGGCCCCACCGCAAGGGCCGCCCAGGCCGTCACGGTTGCGGGGTACTTCGCCGCGGCCTGGGCAAGGACCCGCTCGTTTGAATCCGAGAGCAGGAACACCTTCCGGCCTGCCCGGGCAGCCTCCGGGCCGTACAGATTCACCAGGGCGTCCACGTCCCGGGCCGCCGCGGCGTCAAAGTCCCCCTGCTTTTGGGCGAATCCCTCCGGCGCTGCCAGGGAATAGACCCGGGCGGTAAAGGCCCGGACCGATTGCGCGTTCAGGGGCGGGGGGAAGCGCCTGTTCCCGGGGACAAAAAATTCCGCCCCCTTCACCTGAAAGCCCTCACCCGCAAGGAGGACCAGGAAGGGCGCGTAGTCCCGTATGGAAGACCTGGGGTCGCAGACAAAGAGCACCAGGGGCGCGTCCGCCCTGTCCGCGGGCGAAAAATCCGTCACCCGGACGTTCACGGGCTGCAAGGGGCCTGTCCGTCCGGTGAAGCCCCCGGTGAAGGAACCCGTGAGGGTCCCGTCCCTTACGGTGACCCCCAGGCTCGCCGGGGAGAAAACCACGGGCCTGGAATAGATGATCACACACAGGCTGAGGGCCGCCAGGGGCAGAACCAGGAAGGACCCCACGATCATCCCCGAGGAGAATCTGCCGTGCCGCAGGCCGGACAGGAACCGCCCCATGCACGGTAGGTTGATAAGCAGGACGGCCAGGGTTATGGCCGACACGATGATGAAGTTGAGGGACACCCCCCAGGCAAAAAAACACAGGACGCAGAGCGCCGCCGCGCACCCGGCGAGCATGGAAAGGGAATCCCGCACCATCCGGCGCTGGAAGGGACACCGCAGACACAAAACCCCGCAGAGCAGCAAAATAAAAGAATAAGCCCACACGCTGTCGTACATGGGGACATGGTACATCAAATTGACTGTTTTGACCAGCTTTTCCCTGCTATTCCCACAGGGGCGACGGGTAGACCCCGGCCCGGTTCAGGTCCAGGATACGCATGATCGCGTCCTGCCGGTCCGCCTGCCAGGTGATTCCGAACCATTCGGACACGGTTTTGAGGGAGCGGACGGTGATGGCCCCCTGCCGGATGAGCCAGTCGACCACCAGGGGGATGTAGCACTCGTGCCTCCGGGTTTTGACGAGCTGGAGGAGGTATTCGGAAAAGAATTTCTGAAAATGGGGAAGCGCCGATGGGGGGAATCCCCAGAAGTTCATGGAAACCGGCGTGTCAGGCATGAGCTGCTTCTTCTTGCCCTCGCTGTCGGTGTTGAATATGATGGTGCCCTTTTTTTCTATGGCGTGGAGCTCCTCCACCCCCTTGAGGAGGCCGTCGTTTATCTTGCAGACCGCCCTGGTGACCGCGCCGGTTGCGCTGAGGGTTTTTGCCAGCACATAGGTGACGATAGCCCCCTCCTCGGCGCCCTGGGGGCTGGTGAGGAACTGACTCATTGCCTTGAAAGCGTTGAGTCCGTAGAAATCGTCCGCGTTGATCGCCAGAAAGGGAGCATCCAACTGGTCCGCCGCGCAGAGAATCGCGTGGGTGGTGCCCCAGGGCTGGGTGCGCCCCAGGGCCTGGGAAGCGGCGTAGATCTCCGGGGGGATGTTGGTGTCCAATTCCTGATACACCACCGAATACTTTATTGACGGGGGCAGCCGCTTGAGGACGACCTCATAAAAATCTTTTTCGATCGCATGGCGGATGACGAACACGGCCTTCTCGAACCCCGACCGGGCCGCGTCGTACACGGAATAGTGCAGCAGCACCTCCCCCCCGCGCCCAATCCGGTCCATCTGTTTGAGGGCTCCATACCGGCCGCCCATGCCCGCCGCCATGACTACTAAAATCGGTCCGCTCATTGTATCTCCTGTAATGATTATCGCACGGATTCGGGCTTTTTGCAACGGAAAATTGTGAACAAACGGGGCCTTGCGGGCAGGAATTCCCCCTTGTCCCAGGGGGCGTCCCTGTGGTACAGTGGGGCGATGGCGGGCGAATTCACCACAAAGCGCACCCTGTCCCTGGCGGACAGGAGGATCACCACGGAGCTCCCCGCCCTGGTGATGGGCATCGTCAACGTGACGCCGGATTCCTTCTGGGAAGGGAGCAGGCGCGGCGAGGACGGGCTCAAGGCGGCCCTCGCCATGGCCGAGGACGGGGCGGACATCATCGACATCGGCGGGGAGTCCACCCGGCCCGGGGCGGCCTACGTGGGTGCCCGGGAGGAAATCGCCCGTGTTGTGCCCCTGGTTGGGGCCCTCAGGAAGCGCTGCGCCGTGGCCATCTCCGTGGACACCCGGAAGGCCGAGGTCTTCCGGGCCGCCTTCGAGGCCGGGGCCGACATGGTGAACGACGTGTCCGCCCTGGAGGACGACCCGGCCCTGGGGGATTTCGCGGCCCAAAGGAAGACCCCGGTGGCGCTGATGCACAAACGGGGGGAACCTGCTATAATGCAGACCCGCACGGCCTACGGGGACGTGGTCGCCGAGGTGGATTCCTATTTGCGCCGCCGGGCCGCCTGGGCCCTGTCCAGGGGCATCCGCCGGGACCGGCTCGTCCTTGACCCGGGCATCGGCTTCGGGAAGGGCCCCGGGGAAAACGTCGCCCTCATCAGGGGGTGCGGCGCCCTGGGGGGAGGGGAGTACCCCGTGCTCGTGGGTCTCTCCCGGAAGACCCTCATCGGGGACATCACCGGGCGGCCCGCGGGGGAGCGGCTCCCCGGGTCCCTGGCAGCCGCCGTGCTGGCGGCGCAGTACGGGGCGTCGATCCTCCGGGTCCACGACGTCAAAGAAACCGTGGACTGCCTAAAAATACTGAGGAGTTTCACAGTATGATCGGATTAGAAAATTTCGGAAACCTCTTCGCCCTCAGGTCGGTCCTGGACATCCTGGTGCTGACCTTTGTGCTCTACCAGGCCTACGGAATCATCGTCAAGACCAACGGAATGCAGGTCATCCGGGCCGCCGTCGTGGTGGCCCTGGGGTACGCCTTCGCGGCCATCCTCAGGCTTTCCACGGTCCTGTGGCTGCTGAACATCATCGCCCCGGCCCTCCTGATATGCTTCGCGGTGATTTTTCAGCCGGAGCTGCGCAAGATCTTCCTCAAGCTCGGCCAGGGCCAGTGGTTCTCCGCCGGTGAGCGGTCCAAACACGGGTTCATCGAATCGGTCCTCCTGGCGGCGGACATGCTTTCCAAGCAGAAGCGGGGGATGCTGGCGGTGTTCGCCCGCCGCACGGGCCTCAAGGACATCATCGACACGGGCACCAAGCTGAACGCGGAACTCTCGTCGAGCCTTTTGGTCACCATTTTCGGCCACGACACCCCCCTCCACGACGGGGCGGCGGTGATCCAGGACGGGCGCATCGTCGCGGCGGGGTGCTTCCTGCCCCTGTCGGAGCGGCGGGACATACGGAAGACCTTCGGCACCAGGCACCGGGCCGCCCTGGGG
>JAISTZ010000152.1 GCA_031272345.1 Spirochaetaceae bacterium
CGGCTGAAGTTGAGGAGGCCGATCACCTCCTGGTACATGAGCACCGGCAGGGTCGTAAAGCGCCCGCCGATCATCAGGGGCACCCCGTAGTCGGTAAAGATCAACGTGAACACCGCAAAGACCACCGAAATCAGGGGCCGCCGGAGATAGGGCAGGGTGATGCCGAGGAATTGCCTGACCCTGGGAATCCCCAGGGCCGCGGCCGCCTCGTAGGGCCCGTAGTCCTCGTATTTCAGGATGTCCGCGAGCATGAGGAAGGCCACGGGGAAGGCGTAGAGCACACCCCCCGCCGCTACCCCGGGAAGCCCGTAAATGGACGTGCGGAGGCCCAGGGCGCGGGTGAGGATGCCGTTTGCCCCCAGGATGATGATGAGGCCCATGCCGTGGGAAATCGACGGGATGAGCATGGGAACCGTGGCGAAGACGCTGAAAATTCCCGGAAAGGGCATGGCCGAGCGGACCACGCAGACCGCGAAGACCCAGGCCGCCAGGATGGAAACCGCCGTGCCCAGGGCCGACGCGAGGGCCGAATTCCCCAATGCCCGCAGGAACTGGGGAGATGCCAGGACCCGGGAAACGTCCCCGGGACCGATGTTCAGGAACATCCTGATGAGGGGGAAGAGGAGGCTCACCGAGAAAAACGCAAAGAGAAGACATTTCAGGGGGCGGCTCACCGGGTTATCTCCACGTACTGGGCCAGGGAGTTTATCTTCCGCCTGAGGTTATCCACGACGAATTCCGACACAAAGGCATTGGCGGGCCGCTCTATCAGATTCCGGGGCGTGTCAATCTGCTGAATCTCCCCCCGGTCCATCACCATGATCCGGTCCGACAGGGCGAAAGCTTCCTCCTGGTCGTGGGTGACGTAGATCATGGTGGAGTTGAATCTCCGCTGGATGCCCTTGAGTTCCTCCCGGAGGCTGAGTCTGGCCGCCGCGTCCAGGGCGGACATGGGCTCGTCAAAGAGGATGATCTCCGGGTTGAGCGCCAGGGTGCGGGCGATGGCGACCCGCTGCTGCTGGCCTCCGGAGAGCCCGGCGGGCTTCTTGGCGGCGAAGGCCTCCAGCCCCACGAGTGCCAGCATCTCCTGGGCTATCTGCCTGGCGCGGCCCCTGAAATTTTCGTTGAATCTGAGGGCGTATTCCACGTTCCCCAGGGCGGTCATGTTCTGGAAGAGGGCGTAGTTTTGGAACACGATGCCCATGCCCCGCTCCGAGGGCTTCCGCCGGGTTATGTCCAGGCCGTCCTTGAAGATCGAGCCGGAATCCGGCGGCACAAGGCCGATCAGGTTCCGCAGAATCGTGGTCTTCCCGCACCCGGAGGGCCCCAGGATGGAGAGGAATTCCCCGTCCCCCACGGCAAAATTCAGGCCCTTGAGCACCCGGTGGCTGCCGTAGGAATGGGAAAGGTCTTTGACTTCGAGCTTCGTCAATACTTCCATTTTGAAAGGAGCCGCTCCTTTTCCGCCAGGTTTTCTATGCCCCGCATGTCGGCTATCTTTATGCCGAAGGGGTAGTTGGGAATCATGTTCACCTGGTCTTTAAAGATTTGGTCGGGCACGTAGAGCCGCTTGTCCTCCCGGCTCACCGCGTCCATGTAAAACTCGAAGACCTCCCGCACGGCCTTCCGTTCCTCCTTGCCCTTGATGATGCCGGTTACATAGAGGGTGTAGGGGGAGCCCTCTTCAAAATAGGTGATCGACAGGGGCGCCCCCTGGTTCATCTGCACCACCGCCTGGGCGGTCATGCCGAGGCCGATCCCCGCTTCCCCCTGGATCAGGGCGTTGATGGGGCCCGAACCGGAGGAGGTGAACTGGAGCACGTTTTCCGCGAATCCGTCGAAGTAGGCGAAGGCCGCCTCTTCACCCATGGTGTTGACGAGATTCTTGAGGAAGAAATACCCCGTGCCCGAGGATTTCGGGTTCGGCATGGAGAGGAGGCCCCGGTATTCCGGCTTGAGCAGGTCCTGGTAGGACCTAGGGGCCGGGAGATTCCGCTTGGCGAGGACGTCCTTGTTGAGGACGACGCACCCGAAGTTGAGGTAGAAGGGGAAGTATTTCTTGTGGGCCGGAACGAGGGCGTCCAGAAAAATGGAGCTGTCAAAGGCCGAAAGGGAGGCGAAGTTGTCCAGGAGCCCCTCGGCGTACCCCGCCTCCAGTTCCCCCACGATGTCGCAGTAGGTTTGGGTGCCCTCGGCCTTGAGCTTTGCCGCCAAATTCCCCGTGGAATAATACTCGATGGTGACGTCGTAGCCGGGGAATTTTTCGTCGAGCATGTTCTGGAAATACTCGATCCGGTAGTCCTCCGAGGTGGAATAGATGACGACCTGGTTGTTTTCCTTCTTGGCGCACCCGGCCAGGACCAGGACGACGAAAGCGAGACACACCGCTTTTCTTAGCATAATTAAGCCTCCGTGTTAGTATTCTTGTCCGCCTGGGCGAACATAAAATCCGCTGTGAGCTTTCCCGCCTCGCCCCGGCGCTGCCAGGCGGTGTTTTTTGCCGTAAGCCGGGCCTCCCGCAGACTCGGGCTCGTCCGGGCGTCCCTGATGACCTGGGCGATGTTCCCGAAGTCCCCCTCCCGCAGTTCCACCGCCGCCTCTTGCACCGCCCGGGTCTGCCAGAGGCTGCCTTCGGGGAGCCAGTGGGCGTCGTACCGGCGGAGGTCGAGCTCGTAGTTCACGTAGAGCACGGGCCGGTCGAAGAGGAACATGAAGTCGAAGATGATGCCCGAAAAATCGGAGATCATCACGCTTGCCCTGGACATGGCCGCCGTGTTGTCCCCGGAATAGTCCCACTCGATGTTGGGCCTGTCCGCGTACCGGGCGGTAAGGCGGCCGAGCAGTTCGGCCTCGGAAATTTTCGACTGGGGGTGGGGCCGCACGATGACGGCCAACCCCGAATCGAGGAGCGGGTCCAGGAGTTTTTCCCCGTACCGGGAGAGGAGCCCCGAGGGCCCCCAGGAGGGTGATACCAGGACCGGCCCGTCTTTTCCCGCGTCAGCATCCGCGCCGGAAGGGTCCTGCCGGAGCTTTTCCTGCGCCCAGTCCAGGTAGGGGCAGCCCACGGTGAGGAGGGTCTTTGGGGGAAGACCCCGGAGCCGTTCCAGGGCGCGGATTTCCTCCTGCTGGTAGTCCCCCGTGCACAGGACCGAATCGAAGTAGTCCAGCCCGAAGGGGGCGTACATGGTGGCGTCCGCCGTGGCGTGGAGGATGTGGCAGTAGTGGCCCACGGTTTTGGAGCGCTTCCACTGGAACACGTCCAGCCCCGGGGTGGTGGCGAGCACGAAGTCCGCCGAGAGAAAGTTGAGCCTGGCGAAGGCCCTGTTGCCCTGCCCCAGGAGCTCCGGCTTTATGCGGCCGTACCCTGCGGCGAACACCGGATCATCCGGGGAGGACGTGAGGTAGAGGGCCTCCGCGCCCCGGCCTTCGATTTCGTCGCACACGCCTTTGAAGAGGGTCCAGTAGCGCTTGTCCTCGGCGTATATGACGAACCTGTTTTTTGCCCCGCCGGCGCTCTTCCCGCCCGCAAAGAAGACCTTCGCCTTGAGGAGGAGGGCCCGGAAGAGGAAATAGAGGGCCGCCGCCGCGCCGATGGCGATTGAGAAGAGCATACTCCCCGTGCCGGGGTCGATGTATAGAAAAAAATCCGGGAAAAAGCTAAGGAACGGGTGCATCCATTCCCCCGTGAATTGGACCAAAAAATTTATTCACGAGCTTTAATTTTAGGGATAGCCGGACCTTTGTCAACCTGTTTTGCCGGAAAACCGGAAAAAATCCCGGAATTCATGGAATTTTCCCTAATTCGTAATGATCCCGCTGTCCAATTCCGGCGTCAGGTCGCCCTCAACAGACCCTCCCGTCCAGTTTGAGCACAGGACCGTGCCGCCGGACGCTATGGTGAGGGTATGGCCGTTCAGTTTCAGGGTCCAGAGCGCGGGTATCCGCAGGGTGACCCCGCTGGGGATGGTGAGGCCGGCGTTCAGGGTGATGGTTTTGGTGCTGCCGCCCTCGACCGCGACCTCCTCGCTGCCGGTGATGATGACATCCCCCGCCGTGTTCGGGAGGGCAACGCTGAGGTCGTACCCCACCCCATCATACCCCCGCCAATCAAAGTTATAGCGGTTGATCCAGCCGCCGGCAAACACGATTCCCGTGGAAAGCGCGGGACGGCTGAATTCGGCGTGTATGATCTGGGAGGCAATGAACACCCCGCCCTTGAGGATAAAGTTGCCGCCGCTGTACACAGCCCGGTAATTATAATGGCCGCTTTCGCCGATGACCACGCCCCCCAGGAGCGTAATGTTGCCGCCGCCGAAGGCCGCGCC
>JAISTZ010000170.1 GCA_031272345.1 Spirochaetaceae bacterium
GATGAAAAAATCAATTGGATATATGGAATTCCGGTCAAAATAATCGAGGCGAATGACCCAGCGCTTATCCGTGAAGCCGCGATTCTCAAGTCCGCCGGTGAAATGTCCCTGGCCGACACCTTTCTCGTGGCTACCGCCAAGTGTACCGGCGCTACCCTCGTAACCGCTGACTGGGAGGAGCTTGAAAAAGTTGCAAGAGAGGGGCAAATTCCATTTTGCTGGATTCGCCCCAAACCAGCAAAGTCTCTAAAGTAGCCCCGCTGCCAGGAAGTGTTTTTCGGCGTGACCGACGTGCTGCGGCGCTGGCGGGGAGGGGGGCCTGGCAGCGAGTCTGTCCGTGGGGTCAGTTGTTTTTCCTGGCGGCGGGTCAGGGGCGTGATTCTGGGGCGAGTCTTCCGTAGTCGCCGTCGTCGCCGTTGCGGTGAGCCTGGCAGCGAGTCTGTCCGTGCTGTCCGTGGTTTTTCCTGGCGGCGGGTCAGGGGCGTGATTCTGGGGGCGACGCTGGCGGGGAGCGGGGGGGCCTATTCGTGACTCTCCTTGGCCATGACGAAGTGATTGACCGGGTGCATACTCGTCTGGGCGTCGATGTAGGGCTTGACCTTCCAGCCGGGGCCGGCGAGCTGCAAGGCGTGGGTGTAGAGGTCGCTGTTTTTGGCGAGGGGGCCGTCCAGGAGGGAGATGTAGTAGACCGCCCGTGCCAGGAGGAGGGGGGTGTCCTTCTGGAACTCCTGGAGCTTCCGTTCCGAAGCGGCCTCCGCGTCGAGGTCCCCGTCGATCTCGAAATCGAGGACCATGTCCGAAAGGGCCTCCGTGCCGAGGAGGTCGTCCTGGGGAAAGAGGGAGACCACCGGGTAGGGGCCGGTGTTTTTTGCCCGCAGGGCCCCCAGGGCCCGGTGGGTGTTTTCCGGGGCCCCCAGGAGGACGATACCCGCCAGGTCGGCCTCCGCGAGCTTGTCGGCCAGGGAGGACACCCGGGGGGTGTTCCCGACTTTAAAATCCTCCGGAAAGACGAGGGGCAGAATCACCTCCTCCTCCGCCGTATCCGCAAAGAGACTCCCCAGGCAGCCGAGGGCCTGGGACACGAAGTCCTCGCTGTTATACCCGTAGCCGAAGAACACCGCGATTCGCCTGGGGGCGGGAATGTCCGTGATGTACCGCCCCAGGGACGGCCCGGGGGAGCTTTCCGGCGGAGGGGCCGCGTCCGCCGTGAGGATCAGGTAGTCCCCGGTGTCCTTGGGGGCGCGGGATTCCCCCGTGCAGCCCCCCAGGACAGCCAGGGCCGAGGCGAGACAGAAAAAAGCGCGTGATGTTTTGTTCCCCATGACTCTATGATACCCCATTTATTCGGCCCAGGCAAGACTCCGGGAAACCGCCCTGTGCCAGCCCGCCAGGAGGGCCTCCCGCCGGGAATCCTCCATGGCAGGGACAAAGTCCGTGCCCGGGGGACTCATCCCGAGGAGGGCCTCCCGGTCCTTCCAGAGCCCCGCCCGGAGCCCCGCGAGACTCGCCGCGCCCAGGGCGGTGGTCTCGTTCACCGCTGAGCGCGTGATGACCCGGTTTATGATGTCCGCCTGGAATTGCAGGAGGAAGGAGTCCCTGGCTGCGCCCCCGTCAACCCGGAGCCGCTTGAGGGGGCCCCCCACGTCCTTTTCCATGGCGCGGATCAGGTCCCAGCACTGGTAGGCGATCGCCTCCTCCGCGGCACGGACGATGTGGCAGCGCTTTGTGCCCCTGGTGATTCCGATCAGGATGCCCCTGGCCCGCATGTCCCAATAGGGTGACCCCAGGCCCGTGAAGGCCGGCACCAGGTAGACCCCCCCGGAGTCCGCCACCTTTTGGGCGAAATACTCGGAATCGCTTGCCTCGGTGATGAGCCGCAGCTCGTCCCGGAGCCACTGAATCACCGAGCCCCCGGCGAACACGCTGCCCTCGAGGGCGTACTGGACCCCCCGGTCGCCGTCGGCCCCAGCGGCGATGGTGGTGAGGAGGCCGTTCGCGCTGGCGCACGCGGCGGCGCCGGTGTTCATAAGGAGGAAGCACCCCGTGCCGTAGGTGTTCTTGGCTTCGCCCTTCTCGAAACAGCATTGACCGAAGAGGGCCGCCTGCTGGTCCCCGGCGATTCCCGCGATGGGGATTTCCGTGCCCTGGATGTTCACCGCGCCGTACAGGTGGGAGGACGGGAACACCTGGGGGAGTATGGCCCGGGGGATGTCCAGTTTGGACAGGAGGGTGTCGTCCCATTGGAGGGAGTGGATGTTGAAGAGCATGGTGCGGCTGGCGTTGGTGTAGTCCGTGGCGTGGACGGCCCCGCCGGTGAGTTTCCACAGGAGCCAGGTATCCACCGTGCCGAAGAGCACGTCCCCGGCCTCGGCGGCCCTCCGGCAGCCCTCAACGTTGTCGAGAATCCACGCGATTTTGGTGGCGGAAAAATAGGCGTCCGGCACGAGCCCCGTGGTCTCCCGGATGTACCCTCCCCTGCCCTCGGCCTCGAAGGAGGACCGCAGGCCGTCCACGATGCGCGCGGTGCGCCTGCACTGCCACACGATGGCGTTGTAGACCGGGCGGCCCGTGTGTCTGTCCCAGAGGACGGTGGTTTCCCGCTGGTTGGTGATTCCGATCGCCGCGATGTCGGACACGGCCACGTCGCACTGGGCGATCACCTCCATCATCACCGCGGTTATGGAGGCGTAAATTTCAAGGGGGTCATGCTCCACCCATCCCTCCCTGGGATAATGCTGGGCAAATTCCTTCTGGGCCTGCCCCAGGATGCGCTGGCCGGAATCAAAGAGAATCGCCCTGGAACTGGTGGTCCCCTGGTCCAGGGCAAGGACATATTTTTTCATACGGGACCATGATACACCACTTTTTGCGCCGTGGCAAATAGCCGCGCAAAGGGCATGGACGCCGGCGGCATTGGGACAAAAAATTGATTGACCTATCCGGCGGAATGTGCGATACTTTATCATACTATATGACGTTGACAAAGGAGGTCAATATGGGGAACAGGTTTGAGAGTCTGAAAAAATACTTGGACACGAACATTGCGCGATTCGGCGTTCAGGGGGTGGACCTCAGCGTCTGGCAGGACCACCAGGAAATTTTCCGGCATTCCACGGGGTACGGGGACATAGAAAAAAAGACCCCCCTCGCGCCGGACGCGATCTACAACCTCTATTCAGCCACCAAGGTGATTACCGGCGTTGCGGCCATGCAGTTTGTAGAAAGGGGCGACATCAGGCTGCTGGATCCCCTGGAGTGGTATATTCCGGAATTCAAAAACATGAAGATAAAATACGGCACCTTCGCCATTGCTCCGGCCAAGAATCCCATCAGGGTGGCCGACCTGCTCACCATGACATCGGGAATCACCTACGACCCGGACACGCCGGAGATCCGCGCCCTGATTCAGGAGACCGGCGGCACCTTCGACACCCTCACCTTTGCAAAAACCATCGCGAAGATGCCCCTCCTGTTCGAGCCCGGAACCGGTTGGAATTACGGCTACAACATGGATGTCATGGGCGCAGTGATAGAGGTGGCGTCGGGCAAAAAATTCGGGGCCTACCTCAAGGAGCATATCTTTGACCCCCTGGGCATGACGGACACCATGTTCCCCCGCTCCCTTTCCCCGGCCCAGCGGGCCCGGCGGGCGCCCCAGTATCTCTACAACGTAGAAACCGGGAAGGCCGAGCGTGTGGGGGACGACCCCTACGGCTGCGAGTTCCCGGCCTCCATGCACGAAGGGGGGGGCGGCCAGTTGGTCTCCACCGTAAGGGACTACAGCGCCTTCGTGGACGCCCTTGCCTGCGGGGGGACCGGCAAAACCGGGGCGCGAATCCTCACGGAGCGGTCCATCTGGCTCATGAGCCAAAACCGCCTGAACGAGGCGCAGCTCCTGGAGCTCCACCGGCTGAGCGCCAGCGCGGGGTTCGGGTACGGCCTCGGGGTTGCCCCCGCCTTTGACCCGGCGGCAACCTGCACCCTCGTTCCCAAGGGGGCCTTCTATTGGCCCGGCGTGGGGGGCGTCCACAATCTTGTGGACCCGGGAAACAAGCTGTCCTTTTTTATGGCCCACAACACGATTTTCGGCCCCGTTCCGGCCATCTTCCACGGTATTCTGAACGTGATATACGCCGCTGTGGGATAGCGCCCTCCGTCCCCCCTCCTTAAGGGACAACCATGGCGCCGTGCCCGGCTTCTACGCCGCCCCGTACATCACCAAATAGAACACGATATTGTACAGCGTGTGCATCACGCAGATGGATGCCACGGAGCGGGTCCTTCGCAAGCTGAACTGGAGAATCAGGGCCGCGCCGAATGCGTTGGCTATGGCAAAACCGCCCCCGGCCTTGTGGGCCGCGGCAAAGAAGGTGGCGGCGATTTCCCAGGCCGCGGGGTTTTCCACGAATTTCCTGAACCGGCGGGGCAGATAAACCCGGTAGAGGGCCTCCTCAAAGCAGGCGGACCCTGCAAGGGCAAAGAAAAACAGCCCCCGGGGCAGGAGACTCCCCATGACGCGGGTCTCCTCCGGGATGGGAGGGGCCTTGACGCCCAGGAAAAATTGCGCCGCCGAGAGCAGCCCGGCCCACAGGAACATCCCCAGGAGCCCCGCCGCGCTCCAGAACAGTTTCAAGCCCATGCAGGGGGACCTGGAGTCAGCCCAGGCGGGGCCCGACACCCCGGCGCTCACCAGAAAATACGCGCATAAAACCGCCAGAACCGCCCCCTGGGCCGGGGTGGGGAAGGAAAATTCCCCAGGCCGCGGGGCGAGCCCAAATATCGGCGGAAAAACAAGGAACACCAGCGCCGCGGCGGGTTCAAGGTAGAAAAAAAAGACGATGGGGGGCGAAATTTTTTTCACATTTTATCGTATACAAATTAAAAATAAATTGCTATATTAGTAGGGACATACTGAAAAACTCGACGCTTTTCAGCGTGTCCCTATAGGAGTCAAAGATGAATGAGCGAGCGCAACATCATCCTCCGGGGTCAAATCTGGTTGTCCTTGCGGTCCTTGCGGTGGTTTCTCTTGCCGGACGCGGTTTTGCACAGGCCCCCGATGCGGTCAAACAATTCATAACCGGGAGCCTGGCGGACAAGACCCGGATTATCCGGAACATCAACCCCGCCGGGGAGAGCTCCGACCGGGTGCGGCAGCTCCCAAAAATTGCGATCAACTTTGTGCTCACCTACCGGGAGGACCTGGGGGATTCCCCCGGGCTGGACGAACTGTTTCTGGCCGCCGTAGAAAAACTCGACACCGGGGACCCCGCCGCGGACGTGGCCCTCCTGGTCTATCTGCTTTCAACGGTTGACTCCCCGGCGGCCGAGGGGGCCGTCACGGCGAAGCTCTACACCTTCGCCCAGACCAGGGCCGGAGCGGCGCGGTACGCCGTCCCCGCCCTGAACACGTTCCTTAAAGACAACGCCCCCGGTACAGGGCCCCGGAAGGAAGCGGTCCTCACGGCCATAAAGGCCCTCACCCTCTGCGGGGATTCCAGCTCCTTCCCGGTGCTCCTTTCCTACGCCCTGCAATCCCCGGACACGGACGCCGGGATTGCCGCCCGGCAGGCCCTCCTCTCCATCACCGACGGCTTTGAAACCAACGCATCCAGGGCGATTTCGGAGCTCCCCATGCCGGAAAAGCTCTTCGTTTTCAGAATAATCCAGGAAAATTCAAAAATTTCGCCGAATTTTAAGGCAAAATGCGCCGAAATCGCACTGTCCCAAGCTATATCTATAGTGAAGGCAAGCAACGGCGCTGTCCCTCCCGCGGTAATCGCCCTCCAGGATGAGGCCCTGATCGCAATCGTGGCACACGACTGGACTCCCTCCTCCGCCCTGGTGCTCTCGCTCTTTCCCATCGCCCGGAACGAATACGAAACGGGCGCCCTGAGCGAGGCCCAGTTCATCGCGGTAATCAAGGCCAACGCCGCCCTCGGCATTTCAGGCGCCGGGAGGGTATTGTCACGGTACCTTGCCGACCTCAATTCAATCACCGGGCGGGCTGCCCTGGGAACAGCCGAGCCTGAAACGGTGAGCGCCGCCGTAGTGCTCGCGCTTATTAACACATTGGGGGACCTGGGCGACAAAACCGCGTTTGACGATCTCTTATATGTAACCTATCTCAACAATTACGGAAACGAAATCATCCGGTCAGCCCGGGCCGCCCTGGAAAAACTGAAGCTGCAATGACATCAAA
>JAISTZ010000058.1 GCA_031272345.1 Spirochaetaceae bacterium
TGCCCCAGGGCTTTTACGTATTTTCCGTAGTCTACCACGGGGAAAGTGTAGCGGAAGATCGGGATGAGCGCAAGGTCCGCCGGGGGCCGGTCAACCCAAAAAATTTGACAGTTTGAGAATCCGGCCTTATAATAAGGGGCGGTATGTCCGGTATCAGACTCGAAATTTCACAACGCCAGAAACAGCACCAAACCCTGAAACTGAGCCCCCAGATGCTCCAGACGATTTCCATCCTGTCCATGCCGGCGGTGGAACTGCGGGAGTATATGTACAGCGAGGCCGAGAAAAACCCCGCCCTGGAGATTGTCCGGGACGAGGCGCAGGAAACCCAGGACGCCCTCAGGGAGTCCCTCCCGGGGGACGAGCGGGCGAGCGACGAGTTCCAGGCGTTCATCGAGAACAGGCCGGCCAGGGGAATCACCCTGCAAAATCACCTGCTGGAACAACTGGCCCTCCTCCCCCTGGGCGCCCCTGAGAAGGGGCTCTGCGAAAAAATCATCGGGAGTCTCGATTCCAGGGGCTTCCTCGCGGTGAGTCCCCGGTCGATTCTCGACCCGGCCAATCCCCTGGAAACCCCCGCCCTCCTGGACACGTGCCTGGGCGTCATCCGGCGGCTGGATCCGGTGGGAGCGGCCTGCGCGGATTCCTACGAGAGTCTCTATGTGCAGGCCCGGCTCTCCGGGAAAGCCCCGCCCCTGGCCCTCTTCATCCTGGACGGGCGGCTCAAGCTCCTGGAAAACGCCAAGCGCCCGAGCATGTTCACGCGGATAAACGCCCTGATTAAGGAGGACCCCCAAAAAGCGGCGGAGTACGGGCTCCCCCGGCGAATCACCGAGGAGGCCGCCGAGGAGGCCCTGGATTTCATCAAGGGGCTGGACCCGTTCCCGGCCCGGGCCTTCGACGCGGGGCAGACGGTCTACATCTCCCCGGACGTCTATGTCACCAGGGAGAGCGGCGAATCCCCGGAGGAGCCCCCGGGGGCCCGCTTCAGGGTCACCTTTGCCAGGGACAAGCTGCCGGAGCTGTCCCTGTCCCCGGGCTTTTCCAGCCTGTCCGGAAGGGGGAAACAGCCCCGGTCAAAAAAGGCTGAGGGGGCGGGGGACTTCGCCAGGAGCTACATCCGGGAGGCCAGGCAGTTCCTGGACGCGGTGAAACAGCGGGAAGAGACCATCGTGAGGGCCGCGGAGGCCATCGTGAAGGCCCAGATCCCCTTCTTCGAGCGGGGCCCCCGGTTCCTCCAGCCCCTCAAGATGAAGGACCTGGCCGAGGCCATCGACGTGCACGAGGCCACGGTTTCGCGCATTGCAAACGGAAAATACTTGCAATGTGAGTGGGGGCTCTTTGAAATCCGCTATTTCTTTTCCAACCAGGTTTCCCTGTCCTCCCCGGGCCTCCGGTCCAAGGCAAGCGTCAAGGAGGAGCTGCGGGAACTGCTCCAGGCCCACGAGGGGCAGGCAAGGGACAATCCGAAGGCAAAGCGCCTCACCGACGAGGCCCTGGCGGCCATGTTAAAGGAGCGGGGGGTCACCATAGCGCGCAGGACGGTGGCGAAATACCGGGCCGAACTCAACATCCGGTCGTCCTTCGGAAGATGAGGCCGGGGCAAAAATCACTTGAATTTTTCCCCGGAGGGTATATAGTAGGGGTGTTCCAAACCCCGTTGGTTTTTGGAACGCCATCGTCTTAACGCAACAGGAGGCCCCTATGACACCGGCAATAACCGCAGTGGGGTTCAATCTGGAAGAGGACCAGAGCGAACTGATCAACAAAAAACTGGAGCGCATCAAATACGCCGAGGACCTGATCGTCGATTTGACTCTACGTATAAAAGAGGACAAAAAGTACGTGTTCGACTGCACGGTGAACTTCCGCTGGGGCGCAGCCGCCCACGTTACGGAGTCCAATTATGACTTTGCCAAGGGAGTGAACAAGCTGATAGACACCCTGGACCAGAAGGTGAACAAGGAAAAGGAGAAGGTCCAGGAGAAAAAGGCGCCCCCAGTCTTGCCCGCGGGGTAATCGCCCGTCATGTCTTCCCAGGGACACGCTGAAAAACTCGATGCTTTTGAGCGTGCCCCTAGAGTTTTTTGTTCCGGGCAAGGTTCCCCAGGAATTTCCCGTTGTCCACGATGAACCGCTCGTGGGTTCCTTCCCCGATTTTTGCCGCTTCGTCAAAAGCTTCCACCGTAAAAAGGAGCCGCCGCCTGTCCACTTCGATGAGCTCCGCCGTTGCCCGGACGGTCATGCCGATCGGGGTGGCCCCTAGGTGCCTGACCCGCACCTCCGTGCCCACGGTGGAATACCCCGCCTCCAGGTAGGGCGCGGCGGCGCAGGCGGCGGTGTGCTCCATGAGGCCGATCATGGCGGGGGTGGCGAACACCGGAAGGAGGCCGCTGCCGCGGGCCGATGCGGTGTTGGTCTCGTCCACCGTCGGGGTCGGGTGGGCTTGTATGCCCGGCCCAAGGGGACTCACGGACGCCAGGAGGGCCTGCAAGTCCGCTTTGGCCTGTTCCAGGCTCGTCCAGAGGATGCCGTGAATCCCCGCGTTCCTGGCCCCGTCGATGTTCTCCTGGAGGTCGTCAAAAAAGACCGCTTCCTCCGGGGCCACCTCCAGGGCGGACAGGACCCGCTCGAAGATCGCCCGCTCGGGTTTGATGAGCTTCTCCCTGCACGAGAAGCAGGCGTAATCCGCCCGCACAAAGGGGGGGATGGCTGCTCCGTATTTGTCGATGAATTCCGTGGGGATGTTGGAGAGGATGCCGAGTTTGAAGCCCCCGTCCTGGAGGCTCAGGGCCCAGTCCGCCGCGGCCTCGTCCATATACTGCCAGCTCTCCATGTCGATGTAGGCGAATTTTTCCATGAGGGCCCTGTTGTCCGCCAGGTCATCCCGGCCCGCGTCCCGCATGAGCATGGCGTACATCTGTGCGCCGGTGTAGTCCCCCCGGTCGAACCCGTGGCGGAATTTGTCGTACACGGACTCGAACACCCGGGCCGGTATGCCGCTGATCCGCTCCATTTCCCGCGCCGGCTCCAGAGACTGGGGGAGGGAAATCACATTGCCGTAGTCAAAAATTACTGCTTTAATCATAGGTCACCTTAAGGAAGCACTGAAAAAGTCAATCGAGACTTTTTCAGTGCTACTTTACTTGGCCGCAATTTCGCAACAACTCAATATGAATTAAAGAGTTGTGAGAAATTGCAAGGGCACGCTGATTTAGTCGTCAAGATTAAATCAGCGTGTCCAACATACAGAAAAAGAACAGGTTACGCAAGCGCGGGGAGATGTGACCGTACCGCCATTCATTATGCTGCCGGTGACGCTTTTCTTACCACACCCGCTTATGCTCCGGCGCGGTGATCCTCACATTGTCGCCCTGCTGTTCCAGCACATAGAAACCGCTGGAGAGCGCCAGTTCTTTGACCCCCTTGCCGGCAATGGCGGCGGCAATCGCGCCCAGGAACTTCCGTTTGTCCCCCCGCCTGTCCGCGTCGGAGCGGAGCACATCCATCCTGTGAAGATGCTCGGTAACATCGGCGCCCACGAGGTTTGTTTTGACTTCCAGGGCCATCACAAAATCGCCGTTCTCAAGGAAAATATCGACTTCCGCGAGGGAACGGCGGTTTTTGTCCTCGATGGTGATGTTTCGGGAAGAGCGGGTGAACTCGTAGCCCAAGGCCCGGAATTTTTCGATGACATTGGCCGCCGCAAAGATCTCTATCAGATCGCCGATACGGTTGCCGAGTCTGCTGATTTGCCTGTCGGTCTTTTCTTGTAATGCCCGTATCCGTCTGTCGGTCTCCTCCATCTGCCTGCTGGTATTCTCCTGGGACTCGCGTATTTGCCTGCCGGTCTCCCGCTGGGACTCCCGCAGTTCCTTAATAGAGTCTTTCAAGTCCGCAATACCCTTGAGGGACTCCTGGAGTATCTTCCAGACTGATTCGGGGCCGGGGGTTTCCAGCGCAACTTCCATTAACCGCTCCTTTACAAAATTAAGATAGGCGTTTTTTGGCATAAAGTCAAGGTTTTTCAGGGTTAGATGCGATGCCCTGCGTACTGTTGACACGCCCTGCGCACGGGGGTATGCTGGCAAAAACCGTGCTTGAGGGTGACTATGAAATTTATCGAAGGCGGCGTAACGGCTCCGGCGGGGTTCAGGGCGAATGCCCTGCGGGCGGGAATAAAAGAAAGCCGAAAAAAGGACGACACGGCCCTGATTTTCTCTGAGGTTCCGGCGGCGGCGGCGGGAATCTTCACCAGGAACCGCGTCCGCGCCGAGCCGGTCAAGCTCAGCATCCAACACCTCTCCGGCGGCAAGGCCCGGGCGATCGTCGTAAACGCGGGGAACGCCAACGCCTGCACCGGCAGCCGGGGCCGGGAAGCGGCCCTGCGGATGGCTGAGGCCGCGGCGCGATGCCTGCATATCCGGGCGGAGGACGTGCTCGTGGCGTCCACGGGGGTGATCGGGCAGCAACTGCCGGTAGAAAAAATCGAGGCCGTTATGCCGGATCTTGTGCGGGGGCTCTCCGCCGGGGGCAACGTCCTTGCGCGGGAGGCGATACTCACCACGGACACCGCGAGCAAGGAGTGCGCCGCGGAAACGGTCATCGGGGGCAAGCGGGTGGTGATCGGCGCCATGGCAAAGGGCTCCGGGATGATTCACATCGACATGGGCACCATGCTGGGCTTCGTCACCACGGACTGCGCCGTAAGCGCGGCCATGCTGCGCCGGGCCCTGGAAGAGAGCGCCGCGGGCACCTACAACTGTGTTTCCATCGACGGGGACACGAGCACCAATGATTCGCTTTTTATCCTGGCAAACGGCAGGGCCGGAAACCCTGAAATCACCT
>JAISTZ010000077.1 GCA_031272345.1 Spirochaetaceae bacterium
CGGAGCAGGGGGGATTCGAACCCCCGGTGCCTTGCGGCACGACGGTTTTCAAGACCGCTTCCTTAAACCACTCGGACACCACTCCACAGCAACACATAGTATACATGAAAGCGGAAAAAGTGTCAAGCGAAGAGATTCCGTATCCTGACTTTTCCCGGCAGACGGTAAATGTCGAAGTCGGAATCGATGCTGATGATGGACCGCACACCGGTTCTTTCCGCGGCCACAACCAGGGTGGCGTCGGCAAAATCCATGGGAACGTCCGCGTATTTCCTTGTAAGATCGATAATCCGCGCCATGTCGTCCTCTTCGATCTCCTCAAGGATGATGCCCTTGTTCAGCACCCACTCAAGCAGGTCAATCTGGGCGTTGATGCTGAAATCCAGCATGTGGGACACCTCCGTAAGCACCGCGGTCGTGCTGACGAACCGGTAGGGCGTCCGGGAGATGAATTCCAGCATGGGCTTGTGGTACTTGTCGTCCCGGTCAAACAGGGCGATAAGGGGCCCCGCGTCAATGAGCACGCTGCTTAGCATGGAGCTTCTCTTTTAGAAGGGCCTTGTAATTGACGGAAAGTGCGCCGTCCCCGCTGCCGTACTTGCCGAAATAGCGCTTGCCCGTCTGGAAAGAATCCGCGGCCCGCTCCTCTATGGAAAAAAATATCTCCAGCGCATCCTTGACCACAGTGGACTGGGGCCTTTGGGTGACCTCTGAAACTGTCCGGAGCTTGTGCTCCAGTGTTGGGGGTAGACGAACGGTCGTCATAGGGCGCCTCCTGAATACACACTGTAATACAAAAATCGTCCCCTGTCAACAGGAATCTCCAAAAAAAGTGAAAAAAAGTGAAAAAAACTCACCCCGCCCGGATGTCCCCCCGCTGTTTGAGGTCCCCCAGGATGCGGGCGTAGAATTTCTCGTCAATCCTGAAGCGCCTGAGGTAGACCGCGAAGCCCAGGGCGATAATCCCCATGGGGAGGAGGAGCATGGCGGCTTTGAGCACGAGCACCCCCCGGGCCGTAACGTCCGCGGCGCTTTCCGCGGAGTTGATGCCGGAAATCACCAGGGTGACTCCGAGGACGCCGTTTGCCAGGGCCCCGCCGATCTTGTTGATGAAGGGCTGAACCGAAAAGGTGACGCTCTCGTTCCGCTTGCCGCTCTTCCACTGGCCGTACTCGATCGTGTCCGCCAGGAACATGAGCATCAAAATCTGGATGAAGGCCTCCCCCACGAAAATCAACACCCCCGCCAGTCCGATGATGAGGATGTTCATGGGGGCGAGGAAAAACGTGAGATACCCGGCAGCCACCAGAATCGTGGCGAAGGTGTAGAGGCGCTTCCGGGAGAAGCGGCGGCTTATAACGGGGAACACCACGAGGGCGCTCAGTTGGGACACCCCCAGCACCAGGGCGAACACGGAGTACATGTTTTCGTCACCGTACACGTATTTGAAGAAGTGGACTCCGAAGTTCGCGGTGGTCGTGTAGCCGATCATGAACAGGGCCATGGAGACCGCCACCCAGAGGAGCTGGTCGTTCCCGAAAATCACCTTGAACATGCCCAGGAGGTAGGTTTTTTCTTCGTCCTTGAAGTAGCCCCGCTTCTCCCTGACCCCGAAGAGGGTGAGGCACTGGAAGGCCAGCATGAGTCCCGTAACGATGAGGGCGAAGGCGAACCAGCCCTTTTTGGCGCTCCCCAGGGCCGCTCCCAGGGCGCCCGTCGCGGGGATGATGCCCACCACCACGGTGAAGAGCCCCACGTTGGCGCAGATCCGCGCAAACGCGCCGATGCGCTCCCGCTCCTTCTGGTCCGTGGAAAGGGCCGGCAGCATTGACCAGTAGGCGATGTCGTTGAGGCCGTAGAAGAGGTCCCAGCACAGGTAACACACCGTAAAGAATACCGCGTAGGCCGCCCCGGACAGGCCCGTGTCGGTGAACATGAGAATCAGACACACCCCGCCCGCCAGGGCTCCGATGAGCATACCGGGCTTGAACTTGCCCCACCGGGTGCGGGTGTTGTCCACGATCATGCCCGCGATGGGGTCGTTGAAGGCGTCGAAGACCCGCAGGGCCGTGAGAATCCCCGTCATGACGAGGAGGGTTTTGTCGTCCAGATTCAGGACTTCCGTGAGGTAAATCATCAGGAACATGCTCTCCAGGGCGTAGAACATGTCCCGCCCCACGGTTCCCAGGCCGAAACAGTAGGTGTTGCGCTTGTTTTCCATAAAAAAGCCTCCTTGCTCTAGTGCTGTGACAATAAAAGCCCTTCCCAGGGCTCAAGCCGTCCGCTGATTTCCGTGCGGCCCGTGGTGGACAGGACGATCTTTGCGCCCCCGGCGGAAGCAAGAATCCGGCGCGGCAGCTTTGCCCCCCTGCCGGAAAGGTTCAGAATCACCGTGTAGGGCCCGTCCCCGGCGTCTTCCGCGGGATCCCGCCGGTAGGCCATCACCCGGGAATCCCCGTAGACCGGGGCGAAGGGGCCGTACTTCAGGGTGTTGCTTCCGGCGCGGAGGGCGATGAGCCGCCTGTACCAGGCGAGCACCGAGGAGGGGTCGTTCCGCTGGGCCCCGTAGTTGATGCGGCGGTGGTTGGCGTTGATTCCCAGCCAGGGTTTGACTCCGGGGGCCGTGAACCCCGCGCCGTCCTCAGCGCTCCACTGCATGGGGGTGCGGGCGTTGTCCCTGGATGCGGTGCGTATCCAGTACCACCGGAGGGGCGCGGGCACACACTTCCCCCTGAGCAGGGCGTCCATGTTGCGGCTCTCGACGTCATTCAAGTCGTCCATGCCCTTGAAGTCGAAATTCGTCATGCCGATTTCCTGTCCCTGGTAGATGTAGGGGGTGCCCCGGAGGGTGAATTCCATGAGCCCCAGGAGCTTGGCGCTCCGCTCCCAAAAGGCGCCGTCGTCCCCGTAGTGGCTCACGATGCGGGGCTGGTCGTGGTTTTCCAGGTAGAGGGCGTTCCAGTCCAGGCCCTGCTGCCACCGGGTGAGCCGGGAAAGGAGCTTTTTTGCGCTGAAGGGGAGGGGGACGTACTTGGCGATGAGCCGGTCAACCTCAAGGTGGTCAAAATAGAAGACCATGTCCAGTTCCCCCCGGTCCGGGCCGCTCAGGTCCCCGGCGTCCTTGAGGGTGGCAAAGGAGGTCTCCCCCACGGTGAAGCAGTCGTACCGGGAGAGCACGTCCGCGCGGAATTCCCGGAGGATCCGGTGGGTTCCCTCCTGGGTTAGATAGTGCTCCATCCCCCGCACGGGTCCCGGCCTGCCGTCCCCGAAGGACGACTTGTAGAGCACGTTGATCACGTCGCACCGGAAGCCCGAAGCCCCCCGGTCGAGCCAGAACCGGAGGATCTTCTTGACCTCCCCGATGACGGCGGGGTTGCGGTAGTTGAGGTCCGGCTGCTTTTTGTCGAAGAGGTGGAGGTAGTATTCCCCCCGCAGTTCGTCAAACTCCCAGGCGGGCCCCTGGAAATAGCTGGTCCAGTTGTTCGGGAGGCCCCGTGCGGTTTTTCCGTTGCCCCTGGGGGGCTTCCAGATGTAGAAATCCCGGTATTCCGGGTCACCCCGGCGGCTTTTCTGGAACCACTCGTGTTCGTCCGAGGTGTGATTCACCACCAGGTCCATGATGATTCTGATGCCCCGCTTCCGGGCCTCCGCGAAGAGGGCGTCCATGTCGGACAGGGAGCCGAATTGCGGGTTGATGCTGTAGTAATCGCTGATGTCGTAGCCGTTGTCCGCGTCCGGGGACTTGTACACCGGGGAGAGCCAGATGATTCCCGCGCCCAGATCCCGGATTGCGTCCAGCCGGGAGATGATGCCCGGTATGTCCCCGATTCCGTCGCCGTTGGAATCCTGAAAACTCCTGGGATATATCTGGTAGACCACGCCCTCTTTCCACCATTCACCCATGCCGCGCCTCCAGAAGCTTTTCCAGATAGATGACCCCCTCGCAGGGATTGTTGTAATAGGGGCCGATCCCGTAGAACCCCTGGGCGCGGTAGAGGCGGATCGCCCGTTCCATAAAACTCAGGGTGTCCAGCCTCATCCGTTTGTACCCCCGTTCCCGGGCCGCCCGGATTATTGTTTCCACGAGGCCCTGCCCTACCCCCTTTCCCTTGCAATCGTCCCGCACGAACAGGCGCTTCATCTCGCAGATTCCCTCTTCGAGCTTTTTGATTCCCACGCACCCCACAACGGCGCCGCCGCGTTTTGCCACGATGAAGGCCCCCTCCGGGGGGTTGTATCTTCCGGGAAAGACTGCCAGCTCAGCGTCGATTTCCTGGAACGAGAGATCCATGTCCAGCCAGCGGAGGTAGTCCAGAATCAGGCCCTTCGCCTGGGTGATTTCCCCTGCTGTTTCCATAGGTTTATATACCACAGAATTTTCCATGCTCTTCTTTTGTACCCCCGGCGGACCCCTTTGTCAATGTCAAATAAAGTATACATGTCAATTAAAGTATACACACAACAGGAATTTGCCGTCGAAGGACACGCCGGGGCCCAGGAAGAGCATACCGACGGGGGTTTCTATCTGGATGCCGGCCCTTGCGCCGCCGATCCATGCGCCGAATTGGTTCACATCCCCAAGGGTGTCCCAGAAACTGCCCCCCCGCACCGTGAGGGCGAAGAAGCTCCGCAAATTCAATGCGTTGGAAAGGGGCACAATCTCCTCCAGATAGGTCATCCCCAGGGTGAAGGTGTTGCGCGTCAAAATGTCCATGGCGGAATACCCTGGGATGCCGTCCTTGCCCGTGGGCGAAAAAAGGGACCACCGGGAGGCAAAGTCCCCCATATAGGAGGCGAACCCGGCGTCAAAGACAAGGTTGCTCTGGGTTCTGGGAGTCCATGCCTTGCTGATTGACCCTTCGATGCGCTCATACCGGGGAAAGCCGGTGGAACGGCTGCCCCCAAAGGGGAATTCCAGGGTGAACCGGAAGTCAACGTTGTAGAGGAAGGGCAGGATGAGGGGGCGGGTTATGTCCATGGTATTGAAGGTGACTTCAAGAACCGCCGAGTGTAAGTCCCCGTAGTAGGAGGTTGAATCCCCGTTGAGCGCCGAGGACTTCTTCACGTACCACAGGGGGTTGAACCGGTAGGCCAGGGAGGCGGTCAAATAATCCGCGGGAGTCCAGATGAACCGGGCCCAGGCGCCCATGGTCCCCAGGGAGGAGAGCTCATTTTCGGGGCTGAAGGACTGGATGGTTGTGGTGGAATATGCCAGGTCCCCCTGGATTTCCGCGGAAAACAGGCGGGACAGTTCTTTGGTGAACGTGCCGGTGAATGAGGGCCCCTGGATGTCCGTAAAATCATAGGCGAGCTTTATCTGGGCGAGGGAATTGGGGATGGGCATGTCCCGCAGGGCCAGGTCCGTATACCCGCTGAATCTGATGGAGGCCCGTTCCCCCTGGAGGTAGGCGGCGTTGAAGGCGAGGGAAATATCGTTCTTCCGCCTCATCGCCCTGGTTCCGGTAAGAATCAGCGTGTACTCCCCCTCCCCCGCCGGGGCGATGCGGTAGCCGATGCTTTCGTAGTCCCCCCTCCGGCGGAGCAGCTCAATGGCAGATTCCAGCTTGGAAAAATCGGCCGGACGGTTAAAAAACCTGCCGAACAGGGTGTCCAGATATTTTTGGGGAAACTCTCCGGCGATCGCCTCCCCATCTTCCTCCCTGCCGCCGGCGGTGATGGATTCCAGGCGGACCGCGGTAAACACGGGCTCCGGGAGATCGAAGTAGGTTCCCGCCCGCTGCCAGGCCCGTTTTTCCAGGGGCCGCAATTCCGCTATGTCCCGGGCAAGGGACAAAAGCCCCTTCATGTTTTCCGGCTGCCGGGCGATGCGCTCCCCCCGGTCGATCAGCTCCCGGGCCTTGGCAAAGTCGGTCCAGAAAAAATCTCGTAAATCCATGTTGATGCGGTAGATTCTGCGGCCGGACGCGGATGCGGGCAGGGGGTTCCTGCTCTGGATGAGCCGTATGGTCTGATCTACCACGGCCTCCATGCCCGTGATGTCCCCGGTGTTCCGGGGTGTAAGGGAGCCCACGTCGATGTCGATGATGATGTCCGCGCCCCAATCCAGGGCCAGATCCACGGGGTTGTTGTTGAGCAGGGCCCCGTCTACCATGAAGGTCCCGCCCATGGGCACCGGAGGGAACACCACCGGAAGGCTGATGCTCGAGCGGACAGCCCGGTAGAGGACTCCCCGGTCAAGGGGGACGCTCATGCCGTTGACAATGTCCACCGAGGTGGCACGGAAGGGCAGGGGCAGGGTGGAAAAGTCCTTCTCCATGGAGACCCGGTAGAGGAGGCGGGACAGGAGGAGGGTGATGTTGTGGTCCGGAAAGAGCCCCCGGGACTCTCCCACGCCGGTCTTGTCAAAGGCTACGCGGAAAAAGGGCCCCCGCTCTTCCATCAGCTTGGCGGTGTGGTCTACTCCCTCGTTCAGGAAGATGTGCGCCCAGTTAATTTGATTTGCCGCGGCTTCGATGTCCCCCGGGGAATACCCCGCCGCATACAGGGCGCCGATGAGGCTCCCCATGCTGTTTCCGGCCACAAGGTCCACGGGAATCCCCACCTCCTCCAACACCTTGAGGAATCCCACGTGGGCGAACCCCAGGGCGGCCCCTCCGGAAAGCACCAGGGCGACCTTTGGGGGCGGAGCGGCTTTTTGGGGGAATGGTTCCTGGGCGCCCGGCAGGGCGGACACGCAGACAATGAATAAAAGGGAAAGCCCCCTTTTTATATTGTTAGCTCCCATGCTTTTTTAGCGGCTAACGCGATTTTTAACAGCCATGGGAACAACCATGGCACACCCGGCGCGGATTGTCAAGGGCAATCAACGGGATATGTCAACCCCGCATCTCCTCCGCGCCGAATTGATGAATCTTGAAATACAGGCCGGCCCTGCCGCTTATTTTTCGCAGTACCACCTGGGGCCGCCGGCGCTCACCAGGATGATGTTTGAGTTCGCCGTAAAATCCCCCGTGCGGACGGCGAATTTTACCTGCTTTGTCAGCTCGTCCCGGAACACCGGGTGCTCCACCTCTTCCAGGGGAATCCCCGGCTCGAAACACCCCAGGAAGGCCCTTTTGCGGGAGGGGCTCACCTCCCCGGTGGCCCTGGACAGGATGATTTTCTCCACGCTGAAATTCCGCAGAATCACGGCGAGCACATCCAGGGCCGTAGGCACGTTCACGTCCAGGGACAGGTCGATTACCCGTGTGGAAAGGGGAATCGCCAGCCCCGCGTCGGCGATGAGGAGCCTGTCCGTGTGACCCATTTTGGCCAGTTCAGCCGCTATGTCCCGGTTTAAAATGCCTGTTTCAGTCATAAGTCCCCCTATACGCGCTCGTAGCACCGCATCAGCAGGTCGTACATTTCCGGAATCGTGGCCACCCGGGGATTGTTTTTGTAGTCCCCCAGAACCTGCCCGCAGTCGGCGATCTCGCGGATGTCCTCCTTTGTGACCCTGAGTGACTTCAGGTCTATCCAGAGGCCGATCTTTTTGAGGAACCTGTCGACGGCCTCGCAGCTTTTTTCCGCCGCTTCTTCGTCGCTTGTTCCGTTGAGGGCCGGATTGAAGATGCGGCCCATCACGGCGAATTTTTTGACCGCCGACCGCCAGGTGAACCGGGTGAATTCGGGGTACTGGACCGCCAGGGCCTGCCCGTGGGTCACCTGGGGACAGTGCCCGCCGATCTGCATACCGAGCCCGTGGGGCAGGGTGACCCCGGCGGAAGCGTTGGTGAGCCCCCCCAGGGTGTCCGCCCAGGCCATCCGGGAACGGGCTTCCAGGTCGGTCCCGTTGTTATATGCCCTGGGAAGATACTCGGCGATGATTTTGATCGCCTCCACAGCCATGATTTCCACCAGGGGATTGGAATTGACCGCGATATAGGCCTCGAAATTGTGGCAGAAGGCGTCGAACCCCGTCTGGGCCGTAACCGGCGCGGGCATGGACACCGTAAGCTCCGGGTCCACGACGGCGATTTTTGGGAAAATATTTTTATGCCAGATGGCGGATTTGTCTTTTTTGGCCGTGTTCGTGATCACCGAACAGGGGGTGGTCTGGCTGCCCGTTCCCGCGGTGGTGCCTATGGCGATAATCGGCAGGGTTTTTTCCGTGGGGCCCGCCGTGTAGTGGAGGTAGTCCCAGGCCGTCCCCGGATGAGTCGCCTCGACCGCGATTGCCTTCGCGGTGTCCATGGAAGACCCCCCGCCCAGGCCGATCACCAGGTCCGCGCCGAAGCTCCGGGCCAGCTTTGTCCCCGCCGTCACCACCTCGGTGGTCGGATTCGGGATAACCCCGTCGTAATGACAAACCTCAATGCCCGCCGCAGCGAGGCTTTCTTTGACGCGCTTATAGAGCGGCGCGATGGCGGGAAATTCGGGGACAGTAACCAGCAGGGCCTTTTTTCCAAACCGCGAAGCCAGCGCGCCGGTTTCCTTCACCCTGCCGCAGCCGAAAACAATTTCAGTCGGCGCAAAATAATTGAAGTCCTTCATAAAAAATCCTTGTTACAACATGGGGAAACAAAGGGGGAAATTGCTTTCCCCCTTAGCCGATTATTTCACGTAATACTCGTCGGCGTGTTCCTTGGTGACGATGGTGACGCCGGTGTCGAGGAATCCGGGAAGGGCCTTTGCGGGCAGGTTGTGGGCCAGGTGATACAGGAAGACCTGTGACCAGTAGCCCATGTTGTACTGACCCTGGGCGACGGTCCCGTCGATGTCCCCGGCCTTGAGCATGTCGAGCACGGCGCGGTCAACGTCGAAGGTGAGAATCTTGACCCCCTTCCTGCCGCTTTCCTTGACCGCCGTGGGAACCACGGACCCGGAGATGCCGGACACGCAGAATACCGCGACGATGTCGTTGTTCGCCTGGAGCGCCGCAGCCGCGTTGTCCGCCGCCTTGGTGGTGTCCCCGCCGTCGTTCACAATGGTCAGCCGGATGGCCGGCGCGTTGGCCTTAATCCAGTTGGAGAATCCCGCCACGCGGGTCTCCTGGTTTTCGGAGCCCACCGTATACACGACGGCGATCCGCCCCTTGTTGCCCACCTGGGGCGCAAGGAATTGGGCCGCGGCGATACCGGCGGCTTCGTTGCCCGTGGAGATGTAGGACGCCCGCTTTGAGGTGGGGGAGTCCGAGTCGAAGGTGACGACCGCGATCCCCTGGTTGACCGCCGAGTTGATCGTGTCCGCCAGGGCGTTGGTGTCCACCGCCGTGATGGTGATGCCCTTGGGTTTCTTGGCGATAACCTGCTCCAGAACCGCCACCTGGCCCGCCGCGTCCGCGTCAATCTGCCCGGTGTACTGGGCGGTTACGCCGTAGAGCTTCGCCGCGTCCTGCATCCCCTGGAAACAGATCTTCCAGTAGTCGATTCCGGAAAGGAAACTCACCATGTAGTATTCCTCGGAAGCGTTCCCGACCAGCGGAGAGGCCGGACCGGCGGACGCCGCGGCCTGGGTTCCCCCTGAACCACATGCAACAACGGCTGCCATGAGGCAGACAGCCAGAAGCACAAAACCGAATTTCTTCATCATAATTCCTCCTTAATGAGAATGTTTTTATGTGCATTGCGCGTCCGCTCCGAAGGGCGGCTCTGCGCAAGAAACACCTAAGGAAGCACTGAAAAAGTCAATCGAGACTTTCCCAGCGCTGCTTTACTAGGCCGTGTCCCCGGCCTTCCGGGTCCGCTTTTTTGGCCCCCGCTCGCGGTGGGAAATGTAATCCATGGACACCGCCAGAATCAAAATCGCCCCCTGCACGAAGTTCTGCCAGTAGACCGACACGTTGAGCATGACCAGGGCCGAGTTGACCACCTTGAGCAGGGCGATCCCCATGAAGGTCCCCAGGATGCTCCCCGCGCCTCCGGTGAAGGAGGTGCCCCCGATGACCGCCGCGGAAATCGCCGTGGTCTCCGCGCCCACGCTGAGCTGGGAGGTCGCCACGTTGAACCGGGCCACGCTGAGGATGCCCGTAATCGTGGACAGCAGGGCGACAATCACGTAGACCGCGATCTTCACGTTGTCCACATTGATGCCCGAAAGCCGGGCCGCGGTCTCGTTGGACCCCACGAAAAACACGTTCCTGCACGCGCTGGAATACCTGGTGAAAATGTGGGCGATGGCCCCCACGATGAGAAAGATGATGAACAGCATGGGCAGGCCGAACACGTCCCCGGTGGCGAGAAACCGGAAGGAATCCGGCAGCCGGCCCGAAACCGAAATGGTGGAGCCCGTGGTGAGGATGTAGGCCACCCCCCGGGAAAGGTTCATCATGCCCAGGGTGACGATGAACGGCGGCAGCCCCACCTTGCTGACCATGAGGCCGTTGAAGAGGCCCACGAAGAGCCCGATGGCTATGGAAATCAGACAGGCTATCCAGACGTTGACCCCCAGCAGGCAGATATAGCCCGTGGTCACGCAGGTCATGGCCGCCACGCCCCCCACGGACAGCTCGATGCCCCCCAGAATCAGCGCCAGGCACAGGCCGATCGAAAAAAAGCCGTCCGTGGCTATGGCAAGGGCGATGCTCCGCAGGTTGCCCATGGTGAAAAACTTCGGCTGAAAGACGCTCACCACGGCGACGGCAACCACGATGATTAAAAACACCGTGGCTTCCCGCTGGGAGGTTATCTTTTTTACAATCCCCTTGACCTTGTCCATTCACACTCCTCCTGTATGGGTTTACGCCGCCGCCCCTTCGAGGGGCTTTCCGGCGGCAAGGGTCATCACGTTTTCTTCTGTCGCCCTGTCTGAGGAGAGAATCCCCATCAGGGTTCCTTCATATATAACCGCGATTCTGTCGCTGAGGCCGATGATTTCGGGCAGCTCGCTGGACACGATGATCACCCCGACCCCGCTGGACGCCAGGTCCCGGAGCAGGTTGTGGATCTCCGCCTTGGTGCCCACGTCGATTCCCCTGGTGGGCTCGTCCATGATGATCACCGAAGGCTTTACGGACAGCCATTTGCCCACCAGACATTTCTGCTGGTTGCCCCCGGAAAGGCTCGTGATGGGGTAGTCGATGCCCGGGGCCTTTATCTTGAGCTGCTTGATGTAGGTGTTCACCATGCCGGCGCAGAGGGCTGAATCGAGCCAGATGCCCCGGGAAACGCCCCTGAGGTTGGCGCTGACCATGTTGTCCTTGATGCTCAGCACGGGGAAAATCCCCGACTGCTTCCGGTCCTCGGTGAGGTAGCAGATGCCCGAATTGACCGCGTCCCGGTAGGTGCGGAATTTTTTCTTTGCGCCCTTGAGCCAGACGTTGCCCTCGGAGATGGGGTCGATCCCGCACAGGCCCCGCATGATCTCGCTCCGCCCGGCGCCCACCAGGCCCGAAAACCCCAGGATTTCCCCCTTCCGCAGGGTGAAGCTGATGCCGTGAAATTTTTTGCCGCTCAAGCGGTCCACCCGGAGAATCTCCACGGCTTCTTCCACGCAGTCCGACTTGGGGGGGAAGAAAATCGACAGCTCCCGGCCCACCATGGCGCGGATGACGTCGTTGTCGGTCACCTCGTTGGTGTTCATCGTGGAGATGTATCCCCCGTCCTTGAACACCGTCACCCTGTGGCAGAGCTGGAAAATTTCCACCATCCGGTGGGATATGTAGAGAATCGACACCCCCCGGGAACTCATCAGCCGGACCACGTCGAAGAGCTTTGCCGTTTCTTTGTCCGTAAGGGACGAGGTGGGCTCGTCCAGGATGAGGAGCTTGCAGTTGAGGGAAATGGACTTGCCGATTTCCACAAGCTGCCGCTCGCTCACGGTGAGGGTTGAAACGAGGGCCCTGGAGCTGAATCCCGCGTTGAACTGGCTCAGAATGTCGTCCGCCCTGGAGTAGAGTTGCTTGAAGTCGATCAGGTCCCCCTTCCGGGGCAGACGGCCCATGAAGATATTCTCCGCGGCCGTCAGGTGGGGGCACAGGCTGAGCTCCTGGTGGACGAAGCCGATGCCCAGGTCCTGGGCCTCCCGGGGATTTTGGGGCGCTATTTCTTTGCCGTCAAAATAAATCGTGCCTTCGGATGGGCGGTACACCCCGCCGATGATGTTCATCAGGGTCGATTTGCCCGCGCCGTTTTCGCCGCAGAGGGCGTGGATTTCGCCCCGCTTGACCTCCAGGCGCACCCGGTTCAACGCCCGTGTGCCGGGGAAAAATTTTGAAACCTCCCGTATTTCAAGCAAGCAATCCGTATCCACCGAAAACCCCTTTCCCAAAGCCCGCCGGAGCGCGACTTTGTTAAGAAAACTAAGAAAGTTTATGTCATTGTACCATGGTTTCCGGTTTTTGTCAATAAAAAAAATTCGCTTTTTTGCGTTTTAGGGGACTAAATCAGCGTGTCCCTAAATCGGCAGGGCCCGCTCCCACCACAGGTTGCTCCCCAGGACCCTGCACGCCCCATTGGCCGTGCTGTACTCGCCGCCCTTGCCCGCGGTGACGACCATCTGCCTGCTCGACTGGCGCATCTTGTGCTTTTGCAGGGCGGCGCAGATTTTTTCAAAAAAATCGCCGCCGTTTTTCATCAGCCCCCCGCAGAGCACCACCCGGTCCGGGTCCAGCACGTTGACCGCCATGGCGAGGCCTATGCCGATGTATTCGGCCGCCCGGTCGATGATTCGCGCGGCCCCTTCGTCCCCCCCGGCGGCGGCCTGGAAAACGAGCCTGGCGTCTATGCCGTGCCCGTTCCCCCCGCACAGGGCGGCGATTTTCGCCGCCCCCCCCTGGCGCACCAGTTCCCGGGCCTGCCGGGCGATCGCCTCCCCGGACGCCACCGCTTCCAGGCAGCCCCGGTTCCCGCACTGGCACACCGGCCCGTTTTTGACCACCGTGATGTGCCCGATTTCGCCGCTCGTGCCGCTGGCGCCTATGTACAGCTCCTCCCCGATCACCAGCCCCGCGCCGATGCCGTACCCCAGGTTGACCGTGAAGGAGGTGTGGTTCTCCTCGTCCGGGCTGTAGGCTTCGTTCAGCGCCAGGGCGCGGTTGGCGTTTTCCACGAAGACCGGGAAGGGCAGAAGTTCCTGGAGCCATTCCTTGAGGGGCACGTCGCTCCACCCGAAGTCGGGGGAAAAAAGCACCTTGCCGGTTTCTTTTTCTATGAGCCCCGGCATGGCGATTCCCGCCCCCAAAATCCGATCAGCCCCGGCGTTCAGTTGCCGGGCGATTCCCGTGATGAGGCCGCACAGCCGTCCCACAAAGCGTTTTTCCGGGAAGGGGACCCCCGTGGGCTCGTTGATATGGGCGATTTGCTCGCTCTTCATGTTGTTGGCGACCACCCGGATCGTCGTGCGGCCCACGTCTACGCCGATGTAAAAAAAACAGTCCGGCACGATTTCCAGCATTTCCGGCGGCTTCCCCCCGGAGGATTCGCCCTTTCCCACCGAGCGGACCACACGTTTTTTAAGGAAATTGTTGATAATCGCCATGACCGACGGGATGCTCAAATCGGTCAGCCTGGCGATGGCGGCCCGGTTGATCGGCCCCTCCCGCACAAGACATCTGAACACGTTGTATTTGTTCGTTTGGGCAATCTGCGGCTTTGCCATCTTGTGGTAATAGGGCAACCGGATCTCCTCTACACCGAATCGATGAATCCGGAAATATAGGTCAGCGCCGCCCCCGCCGCGATCGACCAGGTCTTGTACCGGCAAATCGTGATGTAGTCCGCGGCCTTCTCGAAGGGATTGAGGGCCGCCACCCGCCGCCGCAGTTCCGGCAGATAGGGGTCGATGTATTCGGCGATGTAGCCCCCGAGAATCACCGTGCAGTCCAGCACCTCCTGCAAGTTGTTCACCGTGAGGGCGAAGTCGTCCAGGTAGGCGTCCCACACGGCGAGGGCCCTCTTGTCCCCGCTTTCCAGGAGCCGGAAGAACGAGGGGAGGTCCCCCCCGGTGAGATCCGTGAGGGCCTTTACGGCGAGGTAGCTGTCCACGCAGCCCCGTTGGCCGCAGTAGCAGACCTTGCCGCCGGGGTGCAGGGTCAGGTGGCCGACTTCCCCGGAGTGGTAGTGGTTCCCCGTGAGGATATGGTTTTCTATCATGATGGCGCCGCCGATGCTG
>JAISTZ010000104.1 GCA_031272345.1 Spirochaetaceae bacterium
TGGGGATCACCCTGAACATCGGCACCGCCATCATCGCCAGCCTCGCCGTGGGAATCGGCATCGACTACACGATCCACTTCATCGACTTCTTCAAGCGGGAATATGAGGGGGGACACGGCCCCAACGATGACTTCCTCAGGCGCACCTTCCTGGGCTGCGGCAAGGCGATTCTTATCAACGCCATTTCCGTAGGCGCGGGTTTCGGCGTCCTGGCCCTCTCGCGGTTCAAGATGCTGGCGGAACTGGGCGCCCTCATCGCCCTCAGCATGGTGATTACCGCCGTGGTCAGCCTCACGGTGATTCCGGTGCTCCTTACCACGGTAAAGCCCGCTTTTGTTTACGGGAAGCGCTGAGTAAGGTAGCGCTGAAAAAAAGTCAAATTTTCAGCGTGTACCACGCCGGGCGCGGCTATCCGCCCGCCCGTGTCCCTACCACTCCCGCGGACGGAACCCCGCAGGCGGTTCCGCCAGGGTCACCGTTTCCCCGGACAGCTCCAGCACATAAAACCCCTTGCTGTGCGCGTAGTCCCGCACCTCCCCGGGCACATAGCCCCCGGCTATCGCTGCCACCAGGGTCTTCCCCTTCGTCTCCGCGGGCGGATATTTCCGGATTAGCCCCATCCGCTTCACATGATCGTCCACATCCCTTTTGTCGGGTTCCCGCTTCACCTCCACCGCCATGCACAGGTCGCTGTCAGACAACAGGATGTCTATATCCGTCCGCTCAATGTTTGTGTCGTCGAAGACCTGCACCCGCCGGTACGCCCGTTTCAGCCGGCTATAAGGTGTGCCCTGAAACTTCTCCCAGAGTTTTGCCGCAATCAGCGTCTCCACCAGCCCCCCGATGGAATTCCCCAGGCCGCCTATCTGCTTATCCACCCGGTCAAGCTGTTTCTGGAATTCCCTGTGAAACCGGCGAATTTCCTCCATTTCTGCCTCCGCCTGCTTCCGCCGCTCTTCCCACTCCTCCCTGGATCGCTTGCGCTCTTCCTCCAATTCCTTCTTTGACTGGATATGCGCCGCCCAGTATTCCTCCAGCGTGGGCACATCCTTCATCAATTCCGCCCGTTCTGCCGCCGATAATGCCATATCGCCTCCCGTATTGAACGTGTTCAGAAACTGAAATCTCCGAACACGTCTGTTGTGTAGTATACACCACCACCCATGCTTTTTTCAAGCGGGAGCTGTGGATACCTTAAGATATAGCTTTAGTTTGACGTTTTTGGACACGGTTTCACTATTTTTTTTAGGTTTTGTATTTTTTTTCCAGACCGCTCATCCAGAAACCGAGGGCCCCCCCGGCGATGAAAGCGATGGCGGACGCAATGATGACCCGGCCCGTGTATGCGGCGCCGAAGGGGATTATCATCAGGGTTGAGGCCGCCACGATTCCCACTACAAAGTGGAACAGGGCGGCGTAGGCCCTTCTGAACAGGGCGTCCATCAGGGACGAGAGGGAGAAGACACAGAGGGCGAATCCGGCGAACAGGGGTATCAGGGTTTGCGGCTCAAGGGTTTTGAAGGCGTTGACCATGGGGGTGTACATTCCAAGGTAGACGAGGAAGTTTGAGGGGCTCATGCCGGGCACGAGCACTCCCAGGGCGATAATCACACCGGCAAACAGCCAGGTGAACGGGTTCAGGGGGAGCGCTGCGCCAAGGTATTTTTCCGCGCCGTAGAGGAAACAGAAGCCCAGGACCGCGGTGACGGCGAGTATCAGGTAATGCCGGAGGGACCGCCCTTGCGCGCCCGCTTCTTTCCACAGGGCCGGGAAGGTTCCCCCAATGCAGCCCACAAAGCCCCAGAGCACCGGGGTCTCGTAGTATTCAAGAAGAAACCCCAGGGGCCGGGAGACGAGGAACATTCCGAACAACGCGCCGAGCCCCACGGGAATAAAAAAAAGGACATTCCCCAGAAAATTCTTCGTGATATGGGCGATGAACCCAATAATCCGCTCGTAAAGCCCGAAAACAGCGGCCAGCGCCCCGCCGGAAACCCCCGGCAGTATGAACCCCGTGCCGATCAGGGCTCCTTTAAAAAACCGCACGATCCAATCACCCATGGGTTCATGCTACCGCGTCCGGCCCGGCGTGTCAACCCGCCTGGGGTTCGCGGTTTTCTTGTTTGTGGACCGGGGGCTTGATGCTCCGGCCCTTCCTGGTGTACCATGTCCCATGAATGCGCTGACCCGGTTCGGCTTAAAGGCCCTGCACAAAATTTTCGGACGCCCGATCCCCCTTCCCCCGCCGCAGTATAAGGGTGAAGAAGCCAACGAGCTCATTTACAGCGCCCTCGCCTCGGATACGCCCTGCATGATCGGACGGCTGGGGAACGTGGAGCTCAACTGCGTGGTCAACTCTCTCCTCCTGGACAAGACCGTGACCCCGGGGAAGATTCTGCGCTACATCAGGGACAAGAGCGTCCGGTTTGAATGGGACAGGACCACCATGTACGAGATGGGGAACAACGCGGGCTTTTTCCCCGCCGACGTGGAACACCTGGAGCGGTTCGCCGCCCTCATGCTCGAGGCAATCCCCAAAGCCGACATCCTGGGCTCCTGGCTCCCGGCGGAGGTCTTCATCGCGGACAGGCTCAGGAACACAACCACCGTCCGCCTCCCCGACCTGGAGCCCTACTACCACGAAAATCCCTGGTCCCGGATTCTGGAGGGCAAGACCGTCCTCGTGATCCATCCCTTCGCAAAGTCGATCCAGAGTCAGTACGCCCGGCGGGAGAAGCTGTTCAGGGACAGGCGGGTCCTGCCGGAATTCCGCCTGGAGACGATACGGGCGGTCCAGTCCGCGGCGAACACCCGGACTCCCTTCCGGGACTGGTTCGAGGCCCTGGAGTCCATGAAGGGGCGCATCCGGGAGCGGGCCTTCGACGTGGCCCTGATCGGGTGCGGGGCCTACGGGTTCCCCCTGGGGGCCTACGTGAAGGACCTGGGCAGGAAGGCCGTGCACCTGGGCGGGGCCCTGCAAATCCTCTTCGGCATACGGGGCGCCCGGTGGGACACCCACGAATTCATTTCCCGGCTCTACAACGACTGCTGGGTCAGGCCCCTCAAGGAGGAACGGCCGGACCGGGCCGAAGGGGTAGAAAACGCCTGTTATTGGTAAAACTCCGCATAAAACCGCAAAAAAACCCAAAAAAACGCTTGTCAAGGTTGATTTTTTCTGATAGGCTTCACCCAGGAATGAAAACAATCTCTTTTGAAGACCTCGGCCTTGACGACGAGAGTCTTGAAGCGGTAGCCCTCAAGGGCTACGAAAATCCGACGCCAATCCAGCTCCTCTCCATCCCGCGGCTTTTAAACGGCGACGCCAACCTCGTCGCCCGGGCGCGCACGGGCACGGGCAAAACCGCGGCCTTCGCGCTCCCCATGCTGCAAAAGCTCCGGGGCAGAACCGCCGGCGGGGAGCCCCTCGCCCTGGTCCTGGCGCCCACCAGGGAGCTCGCCCTCCAGGACGCCCGGGAAATCGAATCCCTCGCCGGGGGCGCCCTGCGGATTTGCACCGTCTACGGGGGCCAGTCTATGGGGGAACAGCTCCGGGCATTAAAGCGGGGGGTGGAAATCGTGGTGGGCACACCGGGGCGTGTGCTCGATCACCTCAAGCGGGGCACTTTAAAACTCGGCAAGATCGAGTTCTTCATCCTCGACGAGGGTGACGAAATGCTCGACATGGGCTTCATCGAGGACATCGAGTCAATCTTCAGCCAGGCAAATCCCGAAAGCCGGACCCTGCTGTTTTCCGCCACCATGCCTCCGCAGATTCTCAAGATCGCCGCAAAATTCATGGGTGAATACGAGGTGATTGAGGAGGAGACTCCCCCGGAAGCGCCGGTGCTCACCAAACAGACCTACTGGATCGTCCGGGAGCAGGACAAGATCGAGGCCCTGGTGCGGCTCATCGACACGTCCCCGGGGTTTTACGGCCTGGTGTTCACCCAGACCAAGGTTGACGCGGACGCGGTGTGCCGGGAACTGGACGAGCGGGGCTACGACGCCCAGGCCCTCCACGGGGACATCCCCCAGGGTCAGCGTGAAAAAATCCTGGCCCGGTTCCGCAAAAAGAAGACCCGTATCCTGGTGGCAACGGACGTCGCGGCCCGGGGAATCGACATCGAAGGCATAACCCACGTGGTCAACTACGCTATCCCCTTTGACAGCGTAACCTACGTGCACCGAATCGGCCGCACCGGACGGGCCGGGGCCGAGGGGGAGGCCTTCTCCCTGGTTCGGCCCGAGGAGCGGCGCAAGCTGGAATACCTGAAACAGGCGGCCCAGAAGGCCACCAAGGGCAAGATGATCGCAGGAAAGCCCCCGGCAATCGAGGAGGTCCTCAAGGCCAAGGCGGACACCCTGGTAAGGGAGCTCTGCGGCGGGGATTCTGTCCCGGCGGACCCGTCCCCCGTGGACGACGCGGGGGTCGAAGGCGCGGCGGAAGGGTTCTGCGCCCCGGAGCATGCAGCCGGGGACCTGCCCCCGGCCCTGGAGGGGCTCGCACGGGAGCTCACGGACCGGCTTGGCGCGGAGGAAGCTCTCAGGAGGGCCCTCCTCCGGGCCTTCGGGGACGCCCTGGATGCGGAGCGGTACGGCGAAATCACCGAGTTCACCGAGAAGAAGAGCGCAGATGCCCGCCCGTCGTTCCGGGGGGATGCCCGCCAGGATTTCCGCGGGGACTTCCGGGAAAAGAGGCCCGGCGGACGCTCGTCCTTCCGTTCCTTTGCGGACGCGCCCCGGTCGGGGGAGCGCCAGATACGCCTCTACGTGGGGCTCGGCAGGCGGGACGGGTACGGCCCCAGGGAGACGGCCCAGTATTTCAGCGGGCTCCTGGGCATACCCCAGCGGTTTGTCGACCGCATCGAGGTGACGGAGAACTTTTCCCTGGTCAGCCTGCCCTATCAGGCCGGCATGAGCGCCCTGGACCGCTCCAGGCAGGACAAGCGGCTCCCCCACATGCACATCGACGTAAAAGACGGGAGCCCGGCGTTCTACCGGGAGCGGAGCGGCTTCAGAAAGCGGGCGTAAAAAGCACTTTAAGCGGTTAAGTTTTCGGCCTTTGTGTCGATAATATAAATGTCGGGCGCACAAATCCCCTCCCACCCATTGTGCGTCCGATTGCCTGATGGGCATGACCGGCAATTTTTTGCCGGTCTTTTTTTTGATGAGCGCGGCGTTAAATTTTATTTTTTTTCTTGACAAAACCGTGTTTTGGTGTATGATGGGATAAAGAAAAGAAGGAGGTGCGAGCATGAAAAAGACCAAACACAGGCAACTTTTTTACGCAGTTATCGGTGGGGCCGTCATGCTCTTTCTGGGCGTCCTGGGGTGCACCTGGGGCGTCGCCAACGGCAATGCCGCCCAGCTAGGCTCCTTCACCTCCGACTCGGGCTCGGTGATTAAGGTTCCCGCGCCGGTCATCGTGAACGAGGGCAATGACCACACCCAGCTCTACAACAACTTCA
>JAISTZ010000106.1 GCA_031272345.1 Spirochaetaceae bacterium
CTGGACAAGATGGGGAGCGACCCCCTGTCGGACCTGATACCGGAGAGCATGAAGGAGCCCCTGGAATACTTCGACAGCCTCACCGTAAAGGTTGACTACCGGAACAACCTGATCGCCACAGCGCCGGGCAATGCGGTCGAGTTCAGGATGACCACGGCGAGCGGCCTGGACAAGACCATCCCCATCAACCCCGGCGTAGACGTCCTCTACTTTGGGCTCTCCAGGGACGAGATAAAAAACCACATCATCGATTCCGGCGGATTTTCCCCGGAAATAAGCTTCGTCATTCCTGCCGGCGGGGCGGCCCTGCGGCGGGGGCCGGACGCGGATATTGCGGCCTTCAACATCACCCTCATTCCCGTCATCGACGGGGAATTCCGGTTTTAAAGGAGGAACGGAATGAAGCGATTTGCCTGCTGTGTTGTGTTCCTCCTTGCCGTTCTTCCGTCCGTCCGGGCGGAAATGAACGAGCCCCGCCGGGCGGTGGAAGCCGGGATAGACCTGCGGAGCGTGAACATCGGGAACAACTGGTTCCCCATAAAAAATCTGCTGTTCCCCCAGGACGGCGTCCTGGTGGTCGATTTCTACAAAATGGCCTCGGTGTTGACCGACGGGTTCAAGATTGACGGGACCCTGGACGCAACGCCCTTCTTCTTCAACATCAACGTAAAAAAAATACTCCGGCTCGGCGTGTCCGCGAATGTCACGGGCTCCTTCGGCCTCACCGTGCCCAGGGACACCCTCGATTTCCTGGCCGGCTACGACAGTGACGGAACCGCAAGCGCCGGAGCCCAGGTGTACGGCTCGGCCTTCGCGGACCTCTCCCTCTCGGTGGGAACCTTCATCAGGAACTTCGGGGGCCGCGCGGGCGGCGACCTGGGCATAACCCTCATCCCGTCGGTCTTTCTCCCGCTCATGAAGGTCACCCCCGGCTCTTCCATCGAATACACCATGGACAGGGACGGCGTCTCGGCCATGACGGACATCAGCGCCTACGTGATTGACTACGGCTCCGTGACTAACCTCGGGGACGCCTATCCCCTCATGGGCTTCGATATTTCCTTCGCTATGGAGTACCCCCTCTCCTCCAAGGTCGACATCGCCCTCGGTGTAAAGCACATCCCCATCCGCCCGGGGACCCTCACAAAAAAAGCCGCCCTTGGGGACGGCCAGACCAACAGGGTCAGCGGGGAGGACCTTATCGCCGGGGAAGTGGACGGGCTTCTCCCGGACTTTGAAAACATCGCCTTTGAAACGGCGGACCTCCAGGTCTCCCGGCCCATTGAGGCGGGCCTTTCCGTATCCCTGCGGCCCCTCTCCTGGTTTTCCCTGCTCCCGTCCATCAACCTGGTGTTCGACGAGCCCTTCTTTTTTGAATACAGCCTCGGCACGGAAATCCACTGGAAAAAGTGGATCTCCGCGACCCTTTCCACGAACTACGAGGACAGGATCTTCGTGCAGCGGCTGCAACTGGGCTTCAACCTCCGGCTCCTGGAGGTGGACCTGGCGGTCCAGAGCAGCTCCTCCAATTTCCTGCGGAGCTTCCTCCTTACCGGAGCCGGTTTCGGGGTCGCCTTCAAATTCGGGTGGTGAGCGCGCCTAAAACACCGCGATCACTTCGCCGTTGGGGTATTCCCTGTTGATGAAGTCCTTCACCTTCTGGGACTGGAGGGCCTTCACCAAAGCCTTGATCGCCGGGTCGTTCTCCCTGCCCTGTTTTACCGCCACCACATTGACGTAGGGGGAGGATGCGCCCTCAACAAAAATCCCGTCCCTTTTGGCGTTGAGCCCCGCCGCAAGGGCATAGTTCCCGTTGATGGTTGCCCCGTCGACATCCTGGAGCACCCTGGGGAGGGTGGCGGCTTCCACTTCCTCAAACACCAGACCCCTGGTGTTCCCGGCGATGTCCAGGGGGGTGGCCTCCAGACCCGCCCCGCTCTTCAGCGTGATAAGACCCGCCGCTTGCAGGAGCAGGAGCGCCCGGCCCTCGTTGGTTGGGTCGTTGGGGATGGCGATGCGCGCCCCGGCGGGGATGTCCGCCAGGGACTTGTACTTGCCCGAGTACAGGGCGAAGGGCTCGATGTGCACACCCCCGGCGTTCACCAGGTGGAAGCCCCTTTCCTTATTGAAGGACTCCAGGTAGGGGATGTGCTGGAAGTAGTTTGCCGCCAGCTCCCCGTTTTCCAGGGCCTCGTTGGGCACCACGTAGTCCGTGTACTCGATGACCTCGATCTTGACGCCCTCCTTTGCCAGGTCGTCCTTGACCAGGTTGAGGAGGACCGCGTGGGGGATCGCCGTGGCCCCGACCTTTATGGCCGCCGAGTCTTTTTTTCCTGCCGCGAAGGCCGGAAAACCGATGAGTCCCGCCGTCGCCAGCAGGAGCAAAACCGCAGAACGATTTTTCATTTTTTTCTCCTTGATAATTCCTATAGGTTTAGTATGAAAACTTTAGTGACGAAGCTTGCCCGTGTCAAGGGGAATTGCCGCAAAACGTGAATTTTCTATCATTTTTTTGCCGCGATGAAAAGCATCGAGTTTTTCAGCGCTTCCCTAGCGCTTTGCCATGAGGCGGGCGCTCAGTTTTGACCCCGCAAACTGGATGACCTCCACCAGGACGATGATGACCACCACCGCGGCGGCCATCACGCCGGGCCTGAAACGCTGGTAGCCGTAGCGAATCGCCAGGTCCCCCAGGCCGCCCCCGCCGATGGCCCCGGCCATGGCCGAGTAGCCGATCAGGTTGATGATGGTGAGGGTGACCCCGGACACCAGGGCGGGCAGGGCCTCCGGAAGGAGCACCTTGCGGATTATCTGCATGTTCGTGGACCCCATGGCCCGGGCCGCGGCAATCACCCCGGGATTCACCTCCTTCAGGGCGGTCTCAATCACCCTGGCAACGAAGGGGGCCGCCGCAATCGACAGGGGCACGATCGTGGCCCTGGTGCCGATGGCCGTGCCCACGATGAGCCGGGAGAGGGGGAAGAGCAGAATCATCAGTATGATGAACGGGAAGGACCGCATGGTGTTCACGATCCGGGAGACCGCCTGATTCAGAACCGGCCTGGGGGCGATTCCCCCCTCCGGGCTGGTGACGCAGAGGATTATCCCCAGGGGCAGCCCCAGGATCACGGAGAACACCGTGGAAAGGAGGACCATCACCAGGGTCTGTCCCGTAGCCGCCCTTACGAGCCGGAACAGGGCTTCAGCGTCCATCACGGGCCCCCTCCGGTTCAGCCGGCCCCAGGGTCCGCAGGAAGTCCCTGGTGACCTCCGACGCCGGAGCCGCGAAGACCTCCCGCACACTGCCGGTCTCGGTTATGCGCCCCTTGTCCAGGACCGCCACGTAGTCGCAGGTCTCCCGGACCACCTCCATCTGGTGGGTTATCATGAGCACCGTAATCCCCAAGGTCCGCTGAAGCCGCCGGATCAGCGCCAGAATCGACCGGGTGGTCTGGGGGTCCAGGGCGCTGGTGGCTTCGTCGCAGAAGAGGATGTCCGGGTTGTTCGCCAGGGCGCGGGCAATGGCGATCCGCTGCTTCTGTCCCCCCGAAAGGGCGCTCACCGGGGAGGCGCCCCTGTCCGAGAGTTCCACCAGGCCCAGGAGCTCCGCCGTGCGCGCGGCGATTTCGTCCCTGGACTTGCCGCAAATTTCCAGCGGGTAGGCGATGTTGCCCCCGGCGGTGCGGGAGGAGAACAGGTTGAAGTTCTGGAAAATCATGCCGTTCCGCCGGCGCTTCTGAATCATCTCCCCGGAGGCAAGGGAATCGACCCGCTCGCCGCCGTAGAAGACCGCGCCGGACTCGGGCGTTTCCAGGAGGCTCGCCAGCCTGTGGAGGGTGGACTGTCCGGCCCCGCTCTTGCCGATGACCCCGAAGATGCTGTTTTGGGGGATGTCCAGGGTGACTCCCCTGAGGGCCTCGATTGCGGCGCCCCCCGTGCCGGCCCCGGCGGCCCGTGAACGCGAAGGGGAGAGGGGATAGGTTTTGTGCAGGCCTTCCAGGCGGATACGCATGATTGTTCCGTTCCGGCAAGTATACGGAAAAAACAGGGGCAGGGCAACAGGAATTTCAAACCCAGAGGCCCGTCCCGCTATCCCGCTTTCAAATACGTTTTTTAAGGTTTTTTGATTTCGCTATTGACTTTCCGCAAAAAACGTGCGATATTGGATGTAGAAACTCCGGGCGCATTTCCGGTATCCATTCCGTTGGTGGCTGCGCCTTGGGGTTTTTTTATTATTTCGTGCCGGGAAGAGGGGACGAATGCCCTACCGTCAAAAACAGCCTTTACTGCTTCCATGTTTATATCTTACCGGTAAGGAGCATTTCTGTCAACATGCTCCCCACAAAAATTACGCCCGGCATGGTCTACACCACACCGAGCGCAAAGAAAAATAACCGTCTCTCCGGTGTCAGTACCTTGGCAATGGAGCCAGGGGTGTTACAGTTTGAAGGTCAAGCCGGCGGTGGCGAATTTAGCGCCGAAAGCATCCACTGTGGATGTGTATTTCCCAAAGATGTCCAGGTCCATTGTCATGTCGTAGGGAAGCACATACCGTTCAAAACCGACCTCAACAAAGACGCCGAGATTGCGGGTGAAAAAATACCGCGCCCCCAGGTCAAACCCAAAAGCAAATCCCATTGGATTACTCAATGTGATGGTCTTTGAGTCCGTGATGTCACCGGTCCAGAAGCCAATCGCATAGCCGGCTTTTCCGAGGGCATAAATATCAAGATTCTTTATGCCCAGGTCCGGATGGTACCCGATGCGCAGAAAGATGGGTATCAAGCCGAGGGCGGCATCGGATTTGCCGGAGGCGGCAAAGTCGGAGCCTATGCCAACCGTCGCAAAGTCATACCCCGTTTCGAGCCCCGCGGTCAAACCCGCCCAGGGCAGGGCGTAATCCCGCCAGGGACCCCCCCAGGAGCGTGTTGACAGGGTCTCCAGAGGAGGTGGAGAGGTCAGGTATCAAGAATAACCCAAACCCAAAGCCGCCGCTAATCAGGACGTTCCCCGGCTGCACGCAGTCAGGACCATGCGCAAAGGACAGGGCAAAGCCAGAACCACCGATGAGCGCCGCAAGCAACGCCACAACCACAAATTTTTTCATGTTTTACTCCTTTTGGATAGTAAAAACCCGCGTTTAAAGTCCGCCGACTGTTATTTTTACCGCCCCATACGAGGCGGTTTTTCCCGTAAAGAATCGCCCGCTCCAGGGGCGCGGTCCGCTATGTGGGGAATTTCCCCAAGTTTTTGAGTCAGGGCCTCCACAAACGCCCTGCCCCCTTCATCGAGCCGCCTAAAACCCGAAAAGAGGCGGATTTTCCGCTCCTGCAAGGCGCAACCGGTGTGTTTCGTTCTGCCTTCCGCAATCATGTCTCCATCCTCAAAATTCCTCAATGAGGAGCATTTTAGAACCTTTTAATGCACGAGTCAAGTCATGGTTGTGTTAAAACCTTGTTTTTAGGGGGAATTTTTGCTATTATTTTTCAGGTTTCAGATGGTTGAAGACAGTGAAAAAATCGGGAGACGGATAATAGAGCTACGCAAGGCATTGGGACTGACGCAAAAACAGTTCGCCGAGGGCGCCAAACTGAGCAGAACCCACATCGGCTCGGTCGAATCCAATCAGCGGACAATCAACGACCGGATCATCCGGCTCATCTGCGTGGCCTACGGGGTGAACGAAACCTGGCTCCGTACCGGGGTGGGCTCCATGTGGCAGGATGTGGACGACGCGCGGCTCCAGGGCATCTACGCGCGGTTCAAAGACCTCGACGAATACCTCCAGGAATATGTGCTCAAACAGATAGACCTCTACCTTGAAATCCAGGCGCGGCAGCGCGCCGACCTGGCCCAGGCACAGGGGAAGACCCCGTAGGGCCCCAAATTCAACCACGGCAGATTAGCTCAGGGGCTGCCGGGCCGCCCGGCAGACCCCTCCAATGCGGTGTATTGACGTGTTGATTTTGTTCGTGGTTCGTGTCGTTTTTAATTTGCAATTCCTGCTTGACACAGGCGCGGACGCCCGCTAGGATGGGGCAATCCCTTCCGCCATGAAGGCCGGGGGGCGGGAAGAAAGCCATGAAGGCTCGCGGTTTGAAGGGCAGACCGGTCTTCGCGGCTTTTTTTTTCGTGGCGGCGAAGGCCGTCACAGTGTAAGGAGTGATTATGCACATGGCTGACGCACTGGTGTCCCCCGCTGTGGGGGGAACCATGCTGGCGGTAAGCGCGGGCGCCGTTGCCTACGCGGTCAAAAAGACGGGCGTCATGGACGAGAAAAAGATTCCCGTGATGGGGGTGATGGGGGCCTTTGTGTTTGCGGCCCAGATGATCAACTTCACCATCCCCGGCACGGGGTCGAGCGGGCATATCGGCGGGGGGATCCTCCTGGCGGCGGTCCTGGGGCCCTGTCCGGCCCTCCTCACCCTGGCCGCGGTGCTGCTGATTCAGTGTTTGTTCTTTGCGGACGGGGGCCTGCTGGCCTACGGGTGCAATGTGTTCAATATGGGAGTCACGGCCTGCTTCCTGGCCTTCAACCTGGTGTACAGGCCCATCGCCGGGGACGGGCGGTCGAAGAAGCGGATCGCCTGGGCCGCCTGCGCCTCGGTGATTCTGGGCTTGCAGGGGGGGGCCTTCTCGGTGGTCCTGGAGACCCTCGCCTCCGGGGTAACGGAGCTGCCCTTCGGGGCCTTCGCGCTCCTCATGCAGCCCATCCATCTGGCGATCGGCCTGGTGGAGGGCCTCGTCACGGCGGGGGTGCTCGTCTATGTGCACGGTCTCAGGCCCGAACTGCTCGAAAGCGCCCTCACGAATCAGGCCCTCAGGCCCTCCCTCTCCCTCCGGCGGGTCCTCATCACCCTGGCCGCTGCCGCGGTGATCACCGGGGGGCTCCTCTCCCTCTTTGCCTCCGCCTTCCCCGACGGGCTCGAGTGGGCCGTGGAAGGGGCCGCGGGCAGGGCGGAACTGGAACGGCCCGGCCCGGTTCACGAGGCTGCGGGCAGGGCGGTGGAGAAAACCGCCCTCATGCCGGACTACGGCTTCTCCGGGGACGACTCCGGTTCGCCCCTGGGCACGGCCGCGGCGGGACTCGCCGGGGGATTGATTACGGTGGTCATCGCCGGAGGATTGGGATTTGTCATCCGCAAAGCCGCCCGCGGCGCACACCGCGTCTAGGGGACTCCGGCCCCATCCGGGGGGGATGCTCGCGGTCACCCTGGTGTTCGTCACCGCCGTCGCGTCCTTCCCGCCGTCACACCTGGGGGGCCTTGCGGGCATGGCCTTCTACCCGGCCTTCATGGTTGCCCTCGGGGGGATTCCCCTGGGCCCCCTTCTCCGCCGCTCCGCAAGGGCCCTGCCCTTCGCCCTGGCGGCGGCCCTGGGGTCCGCGTTCTTCGGGAGGACCCCGGTCTTCGCCCTGGGCCCCTTCACGGTGACCGCCGGGATGGTCGCCTGCGTGTCCCTGGTTCTCAAGGCCCTCCTGTCCGTGTCAGCCGTGCTGATACTCTCCGCCGCCGCGTCCTTCGAGGGCCTCTGCGCCTTCCTTGCCGGGGCCGGAATGCCCAGGGCGGCGCGGCTCCAGCTCGCCCTGACCCACCGGTACATGGCCGTGCTCACGGAGGAATCCGCCGCCATGACCACCGCCTACGCCCTCCGTTCCCGGAGCGGGGGAATCAAACTGCGCCATGGGGGGAGCTTCCTGGGGCAGCTCCTCCTGCGGAGTTTCGACCGGGCGGGGCGGGTGTACGGGGCCATGCTCCTCCGGGGCTTCGACGGGACCTTCCGCGCCGGCGGGGAGGGGAAGAAATGGACGGCGGGGGACACGGCCTTCACCCTGGGAGTCTCCCTGGCTGTCGCCGCCTTCCGGGTTTTCGAGCCCGCGTCCCTCCTGGGAAAATTCCTTGCGGGGGGACCGGGATGATTCAGGGGGAACACCTTACCGCGGCCTACGGGAAGGACTCCCCCCCGGCCCTTCGGGACGTCACCTTTTCCGTGAAGGAGGGGGAGCGGGTGGCCCTGCTGGGGGCAAACGGCGCGGGAAAATCGACCCTCCTCCTCTCCATCGCCGGGGCCCTCCTCCCGGCGGGGGGCAGCCTCTCGGTGGGGGGAGTCCCCGTCACAAAGGAGCGGCTCCCGGAGATCCGGCGGCTTGGGGGATTCCTCTTCCAAAACCCCGACGACCAGCTCTTCATGCCCACCGTGCGGGACGACATCGCCTTCGGCCCCCGGAACTTCGGCATGGACGAGGGGACCCTCTCCAAAAGGATGGACTCCCTGGGGGAGACCCTTCACCTGTCCCACCTCCTGGGCCGCCCGGTCTATCACCTTTCGGGGGGGGAGAAGCGCCTGGCGGCCCTGGCAGGGGTCCTCATCATGGAACCCGCCGTCCTCCTCCTGGACGAGCCCCTGGCCTTCCTGGACGGGGCCTCCCGCCGGAGGCTCATTGCCGTGCTCGACTCCCTCCCCCAGACCATGCTCATCGCCACCCACGACCTGGGCCTGGCCCGGACCCTGTGCACGGGAGTCATCATCCTGCAAGAGGGCCGGATTGCGGCGGCGGGCCCAACCGGCCCCCTCCTGGACGACCCGTCCCTCCTGGAACAGTGGGGCCTGTAGGGCGCCGCGGAGTGGTGCCAGGCACATGCGCCTGGCACCGCTGGGCGCCGCCGGCCGGCCGGCATTGACAGCCCCCCGGGGCTCTGGTATAATATAGTCTCCACGGAGGACTAGCATGGAATTTATCGACCGGTTCAGGGCGTCCCTGCGGATCAACACGGCCTGGCCCAGGGGCGCCTCCCCCGGGGACTCCCAGGCGGAAGGGCCCCTCAGGGCCTTCCAGGATTTTCTTGCGGAAACCTACCCGGCTTTCAACAGGGCCGCCGAGCGGTGGGTCCTCTCCCCCTATTCCCTCGTCTACCGCTGGCCCGGCGCGGCTTCAGCCGGGCGGGACGGGCGCGGGCCGGTCCTCTTCCTGAGCCACTACGACGTGGTCCCCGCGGAAACGGAAAAATGGACCGTGGACCCCTTCGGGGGGGACCTCCGGGACGAGCCCGGGGGCCCCTACGTGTACGGCAGGGGCGCCCTGGACATGAAGAACATCCTCATGGCCCTCATGGAGAGCGCCGAGGAGCTCTGCAAGGGGGGCTTCGTTCCCAGGGGGGACATCTGGTTCGCCTTCGGGGGTGACGAAGAGCGGTCGGGGATTTTGGGCGCGCAAAAAACAGTCCCCTGGCTTGCGGAACGGGGGCTGCGGTTCTCCTGGATTCTCGACGAGGGGGGCGTCGTGGCCCAGGACCAGCTCAAGGGCGTCACGGACCCCCTGGCCCTGGTGGGAATCGAAGAAAAGGGCTACCTCAGCCTGACCCTCTCGGTGGACCAAAAGTCCGGCCACGCCTCCCAGCCCCCGGCGGTGCAGGCCGTGGCGGTCCTCGCCCGGGCCCTCGCGCGGATAGACAACCACCCCTTCCCCTTTCACCTGGTTCCCACGGTGGAGGCGTTTTTTTCCGGCCTGGCCCCCCACGTATCCGGGGGCCTCGCGGCGGTCCTGCGAAACGCCCGGCTCCTGGGGCCCCTCTTCTTCAAGGCCGCGGCAACCACCCCGGTCACCGCCGCCATGATGCGCACCACCATCGCCATGACGCAGCTCCAGGGGAGCGCCGCGGACAACGTGATGCCCTCCCAGGCCCAGGCGGTGCTCAACCTGCGCCTCCTTCCCCCCTGGACCGTGGAGACCGCCGTGGAACGAATCAAAGATGTGATTTCCGACCCCAGGGTGACCGTCGCCCTGTACGGCCCAGCCACGGACCCGGTTCCCGCGGCCCCGGGGCAGGCCCGCATGGAGGGCCCCGGCTGGAAGGAACTCAGGGACGCCCTCGAAGCGGCCTTCCCCGGGGTCCCGCCGATTCCCTACCTCATGATGGCCACCACGGACTCCCGGCACTACCGGAGCCTTGGGGACGCGATCTTCCGGTTCGGCCCCCAGCGGCTCACCCCGGAGGAACTGTCCCGTATCCACGGCAAGGACGAGCGAATCTCCCTTGTCAACCTGGAGCGCAGCCTGGTCTTCTACACCGCCCTGCTCCGCTCACTGTAGGGGCAGGATGAAAAACTCGATAGGAGGAACACGATGAAAGACACCCTGACCCTGTCGTGGGTCAACATGTTCGGCATCCTGGGGGCCCTGGAGGACCTCTGCGCCCTCTCCCCGGAAGCTCACGCCCTGATTCAGGACAGCGCCCTTCCGGGCAAAAGGCCCCTCCGCCTGGGGTTCGCCGTAAAGGACGGCCCCGCCATGACCCTCTCCTTTGCCGGGGGGGTCTGCAAGGCCGAAGAAGGCTGCGGCCCGGTGGACATCAAGCTGCCCTTTTCCACCCCGGAAAAATTCAACGGCATGATCGACGGCACCTCGACGCCCTTTCCGAGCAGGGGGTTCACCAAACTGGGCTTCCTCACCGGGGCCTTCGTCAAGCTCACCAAGATCCTGGAGACCTACCTCAGGCCGGAAAAGGCCGCCCTGGAGGATCCCGTGTTCTTCGAGGCCGGCACCACGGTCATGCTCTTCCTGATTGTGAACGCCCTGGCGCAAATCGGCAACCACGACCCCATCGGTCAATTCACGGCCTCCAACATCGTTGACGGCACGGTGGCGCTTTCGATCGCCGGGGGCCCCAGGGGCGCCCTCGTCATCAAGGACCACAGGCTCACCGCAACCAGAGTCATCCCGGAGCACTATCACGCGCTCATGGAATTCGCCGACATGAAGCTCGCCCGCGCCCTCTTCGACGGCCAGGTGAGCGCCCTGGCCTGCGTGGGCCGGGGCCTCATCACCATGAAGGGGAACCTGGGGATGCTCGACAACGTGAACCGCCTGCTCGACCGCGCGGCGGTATATTTGGCGTAAGGAGGAACCCATGAGTCATCCGGTTTACACATACAAGAAGAGCGCGGAAGTGTACGAGCGGGCGCTCAAAGTCATCCCGTCGGGGATTTACGGGCACCAGGGCCCCGCAGAGGGCTGCTTTGTGCCCGTGTCGGCCTTTCCGTTTTTTTCAGAGCGGGCAAAGGGCTCGTATTTCTGGGACGTTGACGGCAACCGCTTCATCGACTACATGTGCGCCTACGGCCCCAACGTGCTCGGCTACAATGACGAGGAGGTTGACGAGGCCGCGGCGCGGCAGCGCGCCCTGGGGGACTGCGTCACCTCGCCCTCAAAAATCATGGTGGACTTTGCGGAAGTCCTCGTCGGCACCGTGGCCTCCGCGGACTGGGCCTTCTTCGCCAAAAACGGCGGGGACGCCACGACCCTGGCGGTGCTCACGGCGCGGGCCCACACCAGGCGCAAGAAAATCGTCTTCTTCAAGGGCTACTACCACGGCGTGGCCCCCTGGACCCAAAAAATCGACTACCCCGGCATCCTCCCCGAGGACGTGGCGAACAACATCTACACCCCCTGGAACGACTACGAAAAACTCGCCGAGGTCTTTGAGCAAAACAAGGGGAGCATCGCGGCGATCATCTCCCAGCCCTACCTGCACGGCAACTTTGCGGACAACCAACTGCCCGCGCCGGGGTTCTGGCAGAAGGTGCGGAAGCTCTGCGATGACAACGGGGTCCTCCTCATCGTGGACGACGTGCGGGCCGGGTTCCGGCTCGACCTTGCCGGGAGCGACCACTTCTACGGCTTCCAGGCGGACCTCATCTGCTTCTGCAAGGCCATCGCCAACGGCTACAACGTGAGCGCCCTGTGCGGCAGGGAATTCCTCCGCAATACCGTGAGCGGCCTCACCTACACGGGCAGCTACTGGCTTTCCGCCGTGCCCTTTGCCGCGGGAATCGTCTGCATCCAGAAGATGAAGCGCCTGAACCTGCCCGCCCTCCTGCGGCAAAAGGGCGAGAAGCTCCGCTCCGGCCTCATCGCCGCGGCGCACAAGCACGGCTACGACCTGCACGTGTCCGGGGAGCCCGCCCTCTTCTACCTCCGCATCGCGGACGACGACTCCCTCATGCTGCACCAGAGGTGGATTGCGGAAGTCGTCAAGCGGGGGGTGTACTTTACGAATCACCACAACCACTTCCTGAACTACGCCTTAAGCGATTCCGACATCGCGGAGACCCTGGAAGTGGCGGACGAAGCTTTCGCAGCCCTGTAAAAAGGGGGCCTGGGGGAGCGGATTACGCCCCGCCGAATCACGCCGGTTCAGCGGGAGCGGATCACGTCCCACTGGGTGATGAGCATACCCGCCAGCATGAAGCCGAAGCCCAGGAGGGTGTAGGGGCCGGGCTGTTCGCCCCGGAGGAGGACGCCCCCAACCGCGGCGAAGGAGCCCTCCAGAGAGAGGATGATTGTGGCGTGGGCCGGGGGCGCGTCCTTTTGGGCGACCACCTGCAAGGTGTAGGCTATGCCCACCGAGACGAGCCCCCCGTAGAGGATGGGGATTGCGGCGGCGAGGACGGTCCCTCCGGAGAAGGCCCCCCCACGGGCGACGGCTCCGGCAAGTTGACCTATCGTCATCCAGGACTGGAGGACCGCCCCCGGAGCTATCCGGGCGGCAAAGGCCCCCACCAGGGGCTCCAGGGTGAAGGCCGCAGCCAGGGCGTAGAGACCGCACCAGGCGAACTGCCCCGAGGACAGCGCCAGGGGGTCAACCTTCTGGACCAGCCGGTCGATCACCAGGATGTGACAGGCCCAGAAGACCGCGCTTATCACGGTGATGACGTCCCCGGGGTTTATTGACGTGAAACTTCCCGCCATAAAGATGAAGTAGAGCCCTGCCAGGGCGAAGACCATGCCGAGCCAGGTGGGGAGCCCGGTCTTTTTGCCCAGGAACATCCCGAAGACCGGCGTCAGGACCACATAGAACCCGGTGATGAACCCCGCGTTGCCCACGGTGGTGAACATGATGCCGATCTGCTGGAAGGCCACGGCCACAAAGAGCACCGTTCCGGCGACGAAGGTCGCCCGTATTGTTCCGCCCCTGCCCCCCTGGGACTCCCGCACCCTGCCCCTGGCCCGCTGGAAGGCCATGAGGGGGAGGAGGGAGAGACTCCCCAGGAGGAACCGTATGCCGTTGTAGGTGAAGGGACCCACGTAGTCCATACCCGAAGACTGGGCCACGAAGCCGAACCCCCACAGGAGGGCGGTCAATAACAGAAGGACGTCTGCCCTGAGGGCCCGCTTGTTCATGCCGTCACCCCGCCTCGATGAAGCGCACACTGAGGTCGCACAGGCTGATTTTTCCCGCCCGCACGGGAATCACATCGTTGTATGCGGCCTTGCGGGCGGTGGTGATGGTCTCCTGCTTGGCGATCGACGGGATGATCACCGCGGCCTGGTAACCCCTGGGGTCCACCACGACGGCGTCCCCCTGCCATTCGGGGTGCTCCATGAGGTAGACGAGAGTCCAGTGGAGGTTTGATTCCCGCTCGGCCTTGCTTACGGCGACCGAGGCAGCGTCCCCCGCGGCGATGCGCTCCAACACGGCGTCCTTGTCCAGGGGCCGCTCCCCGTCGATGAACGCCCGGAGCTGCTGGTGGGCCACCAGGTCCCCGTAGCGCCTGAGGGGGCTCGTCACCTGACTGTACATGGCCAGCCCCAGGCCCGCGTGGGACGAGGGGGAGGCGCTCATCACCCTGGAGTGCATACTCCTGATGCGGGCGTAGTTCCCCGCCATGCCCTCGGGAATCACCTCCGGGAACACGGGCTTGGGCTGACAGGCGTATGGGAAGGCGATTCCGTGCCTGAAGGCGAACCGGGCGGCGGCCTCCCCCGCAAGGAGCATCATCTCCCGCACCACGCCGGCGCTCTCCGGGTGGGCCACGGGCTCGATGGACACGGCGTTGTCCCGCACCTGGATGTGCACCTCGGGCATGTCTATGGTGAGGGCCCCCTGTTTTTCCCGCCTGGCCTGGTTGCGCCGGGCGAGCTCGAACAGGGGTGACAATTCCGGGCTGTCCCTGAGGCGGTCCGCTTCGTCGTAGGTGTACCGTTTTACCCGCAGCCGGGTCTTGAGGACCTCGCAGGAGGCGACGTTCCCCCCCTCGTCGAACCCGATTTTGAATGACAGGGCCCTGGAAACCTCCGAAAGCCCCAGGGCGTAGTCCGCCAGGGAGCCCTCGCAGAGCATCCGGGCGGCCCCTTCGGGCAGGTAGAGGGTGGCGCCCCTGTTCCGGGCGGCTAGGTCGGCCCTGGTATCGGGCTTGACGATGCTTGCGGGGTCCGCCACGTGCACCCACAGGTGTTGGCCGTCAAAGAAGACCGCGTCGTCCGGGTCGTCGCACCAGGGGGAGTCAATGGCGAAGGCAGTGTGCCCCGGCTCGAACCGCTCCTCCTCCGGGGGCGCGCCGAGGGGCTCCTGGCTCGACCGCATGGAAAGCCCCCGCCGGGCGGGGTGGGGATTCTTGCGGGTGGTCCACACCCCCGTTTCCAGGAGCACCCCGTGGGCCTTCTCCGGCGTAAGGGGGAAGCCCGCGTCCTGGAGGACCCGGCATTTTGGGGACTGGCCCAGGGCGAAGGCCTCCACCTCCTGCATGGCCCGCAGATCCCCCGGGAGGTCGAGGTTTTTTGCCCTGAGCCGGGCGATGAATTCCTGTCGGCCCCTTTCGTCATCCTCGGATTTTTGGGCCCTGGCACGGAGCTTTTCCGCTTCCTCCGGGGTACGGAGGGCGAAAGAGACCCCCCCAGGCCCGGGGGTGGCCTCCTGGAACAGGGGGGATTCCCTGACCGCGCGGTACTGGGCCCAGGCGTCGGCCGGGGCGCAGCTCCCGAAGGCCAGCTCCGCGATGGCCCGGAAGGGGACGGCCCCCCCGGCGCCCTGGTCTTCCAGAAGGAGCTCGTGGGCCTCGGCGAGGCGCTTTTCCCCGTCGTCCCTGTTGAAGCGCTCCGCGGCCCCCAAGGCGGCCTTGAGGGACTCCAGGGGCCCCGGATGCAGCAGGACCACGTCCTTTTCCCGGACCCGCTTGGACTCCCCGGACGCGCAGACTATGGTGATTTTTTCTCCGGCCTCAGAGACGACCGCGGGTTCGTTCTTGTAGAGCGCCAGGGCGTTTTTGCCGATCATGGGCCAGAGTGTACAGGAAAATCCCGGCCCGGTCTAGGGGCGCAGATCCCGCAGAAACCTCTCCGCCAGGCGCACCTCGACGGCCCCGTCCCGGTATTCCCGCCGGAGATTTTTCACCACCTGCACGCCGGGGATGTTGTATTTGGCGGAAAAATACCGCAGATGTTTGCCCACGGCGGAATCCGAGAGCTTGGCCTCAGCCAAAAAAGCGGGCTCGTCATTTTTGACCAGGCAAAAGTCAACCTCCCTGCCGTCCTTTGTGCGCAGGTAGTGCAGGCAGGCGCGGACGCCCTCCCGGTCTTCCAGGGCCGCCGCATGGCCGTAGAGCGACAGGGCCGCAAGGTTTTCGAACTTTGCGCCCCCATCCCCCTCCACCATGCCGGTGTCGAAAAAATAGAGCTTCGGCTCCTTTACGAGGGACCGGGCGATGGTGCGGGAGAAGGGCGTCACCCTGAACACGATGCAGAGGGCCTCGAAAATCTGGATGTAGTTTTTTACCGTATTCGGCGAAATTCCCGCGTCCCCGGCTATGGACGTGTATGACACCGGCGAACCCACGCGCCGGCGCAAAAGATTCAGCGTGAGCTCCAGGGACTTCAAATCGTTCAGCCGCCCGAAATCCAGGGCGTCCTCCCGGACGAGCCCGCCGGCGTACTGGTTGCGCCAGCGGGCGGCCCAGGAATCGGCGGCCGCAAGGTAGGGCTCCGGGAACCCGCCCCGGGCAAGCAGCCTGTCGATGTCGGGCTCGGCCCCGGCGGCGGCGAGCTCCCCGGGGGACAGGGGGAACAGCCTGTGGGTAAAGAACCGCCCCGCAAGGGAATCCCCGGTCTGCCGCCAGAAATCCAGCCTGGCGCTTCCGGTGACGATGATTTTGAGGTGTTCCGGCCTGGTGTCGAAAATTCCCTTTATATAGTTCTTCCACCCCGGCATTTTGTGCAGTTCGTCCAGCACGAGCAGGTCCGTGGCGGGGAGCCAGCTTGTCCCCTCGATGATTTTTCTGTCCTCGATCCGGTCGTAATTCAGGTACACCGGCGCGCGGAAAGATTTGGCTATATCCTTGGCGAGCCAGGTTTTGCCCACCTGTCTGGGCCCGGTGATGAACACGATTTTGGACGCAAGGTCCCGGAGTATCTGCCCTTTGATTGCCCGTTCCATAACGACTATTTTGCAACGTTTTGCGGAAAAGTCAAGACTTTTTTGCAGAATTTTGCGGAAAAGTCACGACTATTCCGCAAAATGCTGCGGAATAGTCCTCTGGGCGCCCGGCGCATGCGCCTGGCGCCAAGAGGGTCCCGCCCCAAAAAAAATGTCCGGCATGGCCTGAGCCACACCGGACGCAACGATAAACCCGCGCTCCGTTTGTTCCCATGCCAGGAGCCGTGTGATAGACTAGAATGACCAGCCGAAACTACAGAACGGGACGCCGCCGACACTCACCCCGTTTTCACCGAGGGTGATAGGAACGGTTACACCCGGTTCCACAAAGAACCCGCCGGGTTTGCCCGGATCAAACTTCCATCCCAGGCCCGGACTGATGGAAACACCGCTGGAAGCACCAGTGTCTAGAACCATGTGTATGTGGTACCCCAGACCGAGTTCCCCATAGAGGCCCTTCCACAGGTAGTACCTGGCAAAGGCCCCGCCCTCCATCTCAGTCCATAAGATGATGGATGAATAATAGGCGTCCACGCCCACCGACAGTTTGGGCAAAAGGAAGCGCTCGTACCGCAAACCGTCGCCGATGATGCTGATTTGAGCGGAGACAAAATTCTTTTTTCCGCCCCACAGCTCTTCCTGCGCAAAAATCCCTCCTATGACAAGAGTCATAAGAACCACTAGAACGACTCGTTTCTTCATGCCGTTTCTCCTGTGGTCTTTCCCGCCGTCAAATATGTGCAAACCGCAAGGCGGTTTATACCTGTCGTAGGCCCCCCCGGGCCGCCCTTGCCCCCTCGGGCCGCTGCCCCAGGGTTTTGTCCACGGACGCGAGCTTCCGGGTCAGGGCCTCCAGGACCCCCCGGCCCCGGCCGTTCATGCGGCGGTAGGCCAGAACGAGCCGGGCGTGTTTTTCCTGCAAAGTCATCCGCTCTCCTTACAAGCCGAATTACAAATTGACTCTTATCGACAAGATAATGTTTATTATAAACATTTGTCAAGGGAAATTCCGTTTTTTATGCTTTTTCTTGCTACTTTTTCCGGTTTTTACTACTATTATTGAGGGAAGGCAGGTGCTTTTGGCCGGATATGACGTTCAAATCAACCAGAGAATCCTCGAAGTCAGGAAGACCCTGGGGTATTCACAACAGGTTTTTTCGGCGGGAATCGAACTCAGCCGCTCCTACCAGGCGGGGATTGAGATAAAAAAACACCCCGTCAACGACCGGCTCATCAAGATGATCTGCATGACCTACGGGGTGAACGAAGCCTGGCTCCGCACCGGGGAGGGGGACATGTTTTCCACGGAAAACGACCCGCGCCTGGGGCGCATCATCAGAAATTTCAACAAAATGGACGAGCTGCTCCAGGATTATGTGGTAAAATACCTGGACTGGCTCGTGGACTACTACGGCGGCTGCCGGAAAAAATAATTTTTTTTTGCAAAAAGCCCTTGCGTTTCCATATTTAGTGTTATATGCTGGCAAAAGCGCCTAAAAAACACTAGGGGGAAGTTTTCGTGCGGTGTCCGTACTGCGGCAGCCTGGATGACAAGGTTATCGAAACCCGCACCCTCGCCAACGGCGACAGCATGAGGCGGCGGCGTGAATGTAATAGCTGCAGCCGCAGGTTCACCAGCTACGAGCATGTTGAACAAATGCCCCTCATGGTGGTAAAAAGGGACGGAAGGAGGGAGCCCTTCGACCGCTCCAAGCTGGAAAAGGGTATCCGCCAGGCCGTGGTAAAGCGTCCCGTGGCAACCTACACGGTGGAGGACATCGTCAACGAGATAGAGGACATGGCGGTGATCCGGGGCAAGGAGACCCGGGAGATTTCCACCTCGGAGCTGGGGGAGCTGGTGCTGGACCAACTGTTCCACCGGGACAAGGTGGCCTATATCCGGTTTGCGTCGGTGTACAGGCATTTTGAGAATATGGAAGAATTTATAACAGAGATTAATAAATTGGGGGGCGCTCATGGGTAGCGAGGGATTTTTTCCGGAGTGGCGCGCGTTTTTGGAGGAAGAACGGAAACCGGCCATGTTCATCAGGCATGTGGTAAAACGGTCAGGGGAGATAAGGGATTATGACCGTTCCAAAATCAAGGCGGCCATCGGCAAGGCGATCGAGGCGGTAGAAAAACGCCCGGATCCCGGCAGGGCGGAGGCCCTCACCCAGGGGGTAGAGGACAAACTCAAGGTCCTCATGTCCCAGAGGCACGTCAACTCCATCCCGGCAATCGAGGAAATTCAGGACATCGTAGAAACGGTCCTCATCGAAGCCGGGGAGGCAAAGATCGCCAAGGCCTACATCCTCTACCGGGCCCGCCACGAGGCCATCAGGGACGCCAGGAGCCTCATGCTCGACATCAACGACACCATGGACGGCTACCTGAACCGCTCGGACTGGCGGGTCAACGAGAACGCCAACGTCAACTTCTCCCTGGGGGGGCTCATCCTGCACAATTCCGGTACCATCACGGCGAACTACTGGCTCAGGAACATCTACTCCCGGGAAATCGCCGAGGCCCACAAAACCGCGGCCTTCCACCTCCACGATCTCTCCATGTTTTCGGGATACTGCGCGGGCTGGAGCATCCGGCAGCTCATCCAGGAGGGCCTGGGGGGGGTGCCGGACAAAATCACCTCCACCCCGGCGAGCCACCTGTCGACCCTGGTGAACCAGATCGTCAATTTTTTGGGTATCATGCAGAACGAATGGGCCGGGGCCCAGGCCTTCAGTTCCTTCGACACCTACCTTGCGCCCTTCGTCAAGGTGGACAACATGACGGAAAAGGAGGTGCGCCAGTGCATCCAGAGCTTCATCTACGGGGTCAACACCCCCTCCCGTTGGGGAAGCCAGGCGCCCTTCACCAACATCACCCTGGACTGGGTTGTGCCCGATGACCTCCGGAACGCCCCCGCCATCGTCGGGGGTAAGGAGGCGGGCTTCACCTACGGGGACTGCCAGGAAGAGATGAACGTGATCAACAAGGTCTTCATCGAGTTGATGATCGAAGGGGACGCCGCGGGACGGGGCTTCCAATACCCCATCCCCACCTACAACATCACCAGGGACTTCGACTGGGACAGCCCCAACACGGCCCTCCTCTTCGAGATGACGAGCCGGTACGGCACCCCCTACTTTTCCAACTTCGTCAACTCCGACCTGAATCCCGGGGACGTGCGCTCCATGTGCTGCCGCCTCCGGCTGGACAAGCGGGAGCTCAAAAAACGCGGGGGCGGGCTCTTCGGGTCCGATGAATTCACGGGCTCCCTGGGGGTGGTCACCATCAATATGCCCCAGATCGCCTACCTGGCAAAGACCACGCAGCAGTTCTACGCCCGGCTGGACTACCTGATGGACATGGCAAAGGAAAGCCTGGTCACCAAGCGCAAGGTGATTCAGCGGCTCCTTGACGGCGGGCTCTTCCCCTACACCAAGCGCTACCTTTCCACCCTGAACAACCACTTCAACACGATCGGCCTGTGCGGGCTGAACGAGTGCTGCCTGAACTTCCTGGGGGCGGACATCTCCACGCCCAGGGGCAAGGAATTCGCCGAGGAAATCCTCGACCACATGCGGAACCGGCTCTCGGACTACCAGGAGTCCACCGGGGAGCTCTTCAACCTGGAGGCCACCCCCGCGGAGAGCACCTCCTACCGCCTGGCCCGGCACGACAAGGCGCAATACCCGGACATCATCACCTCCGGGGAGGACGAGCCCTACTACACCAATTCCAGCCAGCTTCCGGTGGACTACACGGAGGACGTGTTCGAGGCCATGGACCACCAGGAGTCCCTCCAGACAAAATACACCGGGGGCACGGTGTTCCACACCTTCCTGGGGGAGTCCGTCAAGGACTGGCGGGCCTGCCGGGACCTGGTGCGGGCGGTCACGGCGAACTACCGGATCCCCTACTTCACGATTTCGCCGACCTTCTCGATCTGCCGCATCCACGGCTACCTGAACGGCGAGCAATTCGAGTGCCCCAAGTGCAAGGCCGAGGCCGAACAAAAGCTGCGGGAACAGTTGGCCGCCCTGGAGGACGAGCGGGACGCTTTCATCGCCGCCGCGGACAGGAAGGCCCCCGTTGGGGCCGCCGCCGGGTAGGCGGCTGCCGGAGGACACAGTTGTGGGTTGTATTTTTGTGTTTGTAAATCAAAAAGGAGGGGTGGGAAAAACCACGTCGGTCATCAATATCGGCGCGTACATGGCCCTGGCGGGCAAGAAGGTGCTGCTCGTCGATTTTGATTCCCAGGGGAACATGACCAGCGGAATCGGCGCCAAGAACGCCACCCCCACGGTATACGACCTCATCGCGGGCAAGGCCGGGGCCGAGCGGGTCATCAAGCGCACGTGCCTGCCCAACCTGGAGGTGATGCCCGCTTCGATTCACCTGGCCGGGGCCACGATCGAGCTCGCCTCGGAAAAGGAGCGGGAGTTCTTCCTCAAAAAAGCCATCGGCCCCCTGCGGGACCGGTACGACTTCATCCTTATCGACTGCCCCCCCTCCCTGGGGCTCCTCACGGTGAACGGCCTCGCCGTGGCGGACAAGGTGCTCATTCCCATGCAGTGCGAATACTTCGCCCTGGAGGGAGTCTCCCTGCTCCTCACGACGATTCAGAAGGTGCAGCGGGGCATCAACCCCCGCCTGGGCATCGGGGGCATCTTCTTCACCATGTATGACTCCAGAATCCGCCTGGCCAACGATGTGGTCCTCCAGGTTAAGAGCTATTTTAAAGACGCGGTGTTCTCCACGGTGATTCCCCGGAACGTGCGGCTCTCGGAGGCCCCCTCCCACGGGCTGCCGATCTGCGAATACGACCCCGCCTGCGTGGGCGCCCGGAGCTACCAAAAGCTCGCGGAGGAGGTGATCGCCCGTGGCTAGATCCGCCCTCGGCCGGGGGCTCGACGCCCTGCTCCAGGACGGCTACCGGGACCCGGGCCCGGCCGCCCCGGACATCCCCCCGGGGCTCGAACAGGGGGACGGCGGCACGCTCCTTGCCCCGGTGGACAGTCTCCTCCCCAACCCCTTCCAGCCCCGCCGTCACTTTGACGAGGAGGCCCTCTCGGAACTGGCGGCGTCAATCCGGGAGAACGGGGTGCTCCAGAGCGTCCTCGTGGAAGAAGCCGGGGATGGCAGGTTCTACATCATCGCCGGGGAGCGCCGCGCCAGGGCCGCAAAGCTCGCGGGGCTCGCAAAAATCCCCGTGCGGATCACGAACATTGACGACAGCAAAAAACTCGAAATCGCCCTCATAGAAAATGTCCAGCGGGAGGACCTGAATCCCATAGAAGAGGCCGCGGCCTACGGGCGGCTCATGGAGCTCAGCGGCCTAACCCAGGAGGAACTCGCCGCCAGGGTGGGCAAGAAGCGCTCCACCGTCGCCAACGCGCTGCGGCTCCTTAAGCTGCCGGAGCACATCCGCTCCGCCGTCGCCGAGGGGGTCCTGAGCGCGGGTCATGCGCGGGCCCTGCTCCAGGTGGAGGACCCGGCGGCACAGGGGGCGCTGTTTTCGCGGATATTGTCCCAGGGGCTTTCCGTGCGGGACGCCGAGCGGGAGGCGGCACATCCCTTGGGGGAACACGCCGGGGATGATTCCGCGGCCTCCCCCAAAAAGTCCGCCGGGGGCTCGCCGGGGGACTCCGGCCAGGCAAAACGGGACCCCGACCTGGTGGCCATCGAACAGCGGTTCATCAACGTGCTGGGCACCAAGGTCACCCTCAAGGGCTCCTTCGACCGGGGGCAGCTCCTGGTGGAATACTTCTCCAGGGACGACCTGGACCGGCTCTACGGAATCATCAGCGGGCAGGGAACCGACGACAGGAGCCTCTACCGCTTTTAACAGCGTCACTGCACGATTTCGTGGCGGGATTCGATGTTCCGCCTGAAGTTCTCGGGGAGTGACTGCCATTCGAGCAGGTCGATTCGGAAGGGCAGGTCGGACTCGGCGAAGTCATCCCGAAGGTCGTGCAGGGCGGTGTAATCCCCCGGTGACGAAAAAACAGCCAGATCAAGATCGGAGGCGGGGCGTGAAGCGCCGGTGATCCGTGAACCAAAGGCCCAGACAGGAACGCCGGGAATTCGGCGCGCAAGGAGGCTCCTCACCAGGCGCAAATGCCGTTCAGGGAGGTCAATCAAAGCGCGCCTCCCCGGTCATGCGGCAGTAGAGCGCTTCCGCGCCGGCGATGAACGGCCCTATCAGCGTGAGCGCCGCCGCGGCCTTGTCGCCGGAATAGTCGTGGGACGTGTCCACCCGGGCATTTGCGTATGACAGCCAGGCTTCGCAGTCCCCCAGGAGATGGTTCTCAAAGGCGATGCGGATGACCGATTCGGACACAGCTTCGCGGTCAATGGGGAATAGTTCCGTCCGTCCGGCCATGGTGAGAAAATTTTCGTATTGCTTTTTTAATTG
>JAISTZ010000123.1 GCA_031272345.1 Spirochaetaceae bacterium
GGTTCATCAGGCTGAGGCCCTGGGGCGTGGCCAGGTGGGCGCCCTCGGACGTGCGGGAGGCGCTCTGGTTCAGGATGGCCGAGCTTCCGGGCAGGTATATCGTGAGGGTTTCGCCGTTAAAGACCAGCACCTGATCCTTGGGGGAGGTGAAGTCCATCCGCAAAAGGTCGGGCCGCTTGTAGGAGAGCTTTGCGGACATGACGGATTTCTGCACGGTAATCTGCACGGTGGCTTCCATGTCGCGGATGCCCCCGTAATAATCCGAGACCTGCTTAAAAAAAGCGCTCGCCGTAAGAATCTGATTCTGCGCCCCCAGGGGGGACAACATCACCAACCCCAGGAAAAGGGACGACACGGCGGCACGGATGCCGCCGCTCAGACCAGGGCGCGAATTTTTGCGAAGCAAAAATTCGGAGAAAAAAAACGCCATGGACGGCGTTTTTTTGACTCTCATGCGATTGCCTCCTCATGGACAACGTGGATGGTGCTCTCCGCCTTGATGATTTCCAGGAACTCGGATTCCTCGATGGTCTCTTTTTCCAGAAGCCTGGCGGCGATGTAGTCCAGGAGGTCCCGCTTTGATTCCAGGAGGGACAGACAGTAGTTGTACCGTTCCTCAATCGTCTTGGCGATTTGCTCGTCGATGTACTGCTGGGTTGACTCCGCGTATTCCCGCACGAGTTGGGGCTCCTGGTAGTAGCCCCCGTAGCCGGCCCCCCGCTTGGAGAGGGCCACGTTTCTGAACTTGCCGCTCATGCCGTACTCGGTGATCATCCGGCGCACCGTGTCCGTGGCCCGCTGGATGTCGTTGGCCGCCCCGGTGGAAATGCGCCCGAAGACGATTTGCTCAGCCGCCCTGCCCCCCAGGAGCACGTCCACCTCCCCGGTGAGCTCCTCCGCCGTGCGGAGATACCGGTCTTCCTCGGGCATTTGCAGGGTATAGCCCAGGGCGGCCATGCCCCGGGGGATGATGGAGATCTTATGCACCCTGTCGGCCCCCTCGGTGAAGGTGGCGATGAGGGCGTGGCCCGTCTCGTGGAACGCGACGATGCGGCGCTCCTCCTCTTTGATGACTCTGGTCTTTTTTTGCAGCCCGGCGATGGCTTTTTCTACGGCCTCGTCCAGGTCGAGCATGGACACGAGCTTCCGTCCGCTGCGCACAGCCAGGAGGGCCGCCTCGTTGATGATGTTCGCCAGATCCGCCCCGGCAAAGCCGCTGGTGGTGCGGGCGATGGAACCCAGGTCAACGTCCGGGCTCAGGTGCACGTTTTTGGAGTGAATCTTGAGGATCTGCTCCCGGCCTTTGACGTCGGGCTTGTCCACCACCACCTGCCGGTCGAAGCGGCCGGGGCGGAGGAGCGCGTGGTCGAGCACGTCCGGGCGGTTGGTGGCCGCCAGGATGATCAGCCCCGTGGCGTTGTCGAACCCGTCCATTTCTACCAGGAGCTGATTCAGGGTTTGCTCCCGCTCGTCGTTTGAGTTGATGGAATTGACGCGGCTCTTGCCGATGGCGTCAAGCTCGTCGATGAACACGATGCAGGGGGCCTTGTCCCTGGCGCGCGTGAGGAGGTCCCGCCCCCGGCTTTCCCCCACCCCCACGAACATCTCCACGAAGTCGGACCCGGAGATGCGGAAGAAGGGCACCCCCGCCTCCCCGGCGACCGCCCTGGCGAGGAGGGTCTTCCCCGTGCCCGGGGGCCCCACCAGGAGCACCCCCTTGGGGATTTTGCCCCCGATGTCGGTGTATTTTTTGGGCGACTTGAGGAAGTCCACCACCTCCACGAGTTCCTCCTTGGCTTCGTCAACCCCCGCCACGTCTGAAAACCGGGTTTTGACCTTGCCTTCCTCCACGGCGCTGGCCTTGGCCCCGCCGGGGCCGAAGAAGCTGCCGCTCAGGCCCCCGCCCATCCTGCGGAAGAGGAAAAACCACATGAGGAAGATGAACCCAAAGGGCACCAGGAGGTTCGCTATGAATTGAACGATGATGCTGTTTTGTTTTACCACAAATTTATAGTCAACTTTTTTTTCGTTCAGGAGGGTTAAAAAATTCTCCGTAAGGATGCCCGCGGTCCTGAAGGAATCCCTGGGCCGCTGCTGGGCGCTTGGAAAGAGCTGGACGCTTGGGGTGGACGCGGGAATCGCGTCCCTGGAGGTGTAGCCCGTAAAATAGGTCTCCCCCAGTTCCACCGCCACAATCCGCCCGTCCTCCACCATCGCCCGGAAGTCCGAAAAATTGATAAGATCCGTGGGTTTGCTCATAAAAAGGACGTTTATGAGTAAAACGATGCCGAGCATTATCAGCAGGACGCCCCAGAAGGGGACTTTCGGCTTTTTGCCCCCCCCTTTTGGGTCCGGGGCCAGCTTGAAAAAATCAAAGGGGTCGTTGCCCCTTTTATTGCCGTCATCACCTCTGTCGTCGTTCATTACATACCTCTTCTTCCCAATATACGAAAAAAAACAAAAAGAGGGAAGTAACCTTCAAGGGTAAAACAAATTTTCCGATACTATGACTATGGGATATTCACAAGCGTTTGCGGCCTACCGGGAAACCGGTGTAAAAACCGCCGGAAAGGGGCGGCTGATCGTCATGCTCTATGACGGGGCCATCAAGGAACTCACCTCGGCCGCCGGAAAAATCAACGACGAAGGCAAGGTGGACATCCGGGAGCTCGACAAATTCAACGCCTCCTGCCTGAAGGCCCAGGAAATCATCACGGAGCTGATGGTGTCCCTGGACATGGAAGCCGGGGGGGAAATTGCCGGAAATTTGATGGCCCTCTACATCTTCTTCAACCAGGAGCTGGTGCAGGCGAACATCCACCGGGACAAAAAGCGGATTTCCGCCGTCCTGGACATGATGAGCTCCCTGCGGGATTCCTGGGCTGTGGCGGCCAATTCCTCCACGGCCATGGAGCCCTCCCCGGTACGCAACTCCGTGGACATCAACGGGTAGCCGTGGACGACGCCGGGGCCGCCGCCCGCAGGTACAGGACTCTCCTCATCTCCCAGGGCAGCGCCCTCTCCGAATACCTTGAGGTCCTCGAAAACCAGCGTCAGGCAATCCTCCGGGACGACGGGGACGCCCTGGAGGTGTACGCCGACATGGGGGAGGGGCTTGCCGCGGCCATCGAGTCTACCGGGAAGGCCCTGAAGTCCCTGGAAGCCCTGGGCGTCCCGGAGGACGGGGAGATTTCCCGGCTCAGGACGGACCTCCGGGACATCGAGGCAAGGGCCCTTGAACGCAACGGGGAGAACCGGAAGCTCCTTTTAGACCGCATGGCCGGGATCCGGCAGCGCCTGGGAACACTGCAAAACCCCTACCGCAACCGCCGCAGCGTCTTCTCCCAGGACGGCCCGGTTGCCACGGTCATCAAAATCGACGTATAATGCGGCCTGGAGCGCATCACTATGATCGGCATTATCGACTACAACGCGGGCAACATCCGGAGCGTTGAACACGCCCTGGACAGCCTGGGCATACAAAACATCCGCTCGAAGGACCCGCGTGAGCTCGCCCCCTGTGACCGGCTGATTTTCCCCGGGGACGGGGACGCGGCCTACGCCATGGGGGAGCTCAAAAAAACCGGGTTCGATTCGTTTTTAAAAGACGCCGCCGCCATGGGCAAACCCGTGCTGGGAATCTGCGTGGGCTCCCAAATCATCTTCGACCACTCGGAGGAGGGGGACGTTCCCTGCCTGGGGCTGGCGCGGGGGACCATCCGCCATTTGAGCGGCCTCTGGAAGGAAGCGGGGGTTCCGCCCCTCAAGGTTCCCCACATGGGCTGGAACGACATCGAACCCACGGCGGGCGGGGGGGACAATCCCCTGTTTAGGGGCCTGCTGTTCCCCCTGGCGGTCTACTTTGTCCATTCCTACGCCATAGTGCCCGATGACCCGGCGGTGGTTGCCGCAGCGGCGGACTACGGTGTGCCCGTGCCCGCGGCGGTGCGATCGGGGACCATCCTGGCCCTCCAGTTCCACCCGGAAAAATCCGGCGAGCCGGGTCTCAGGATGCTCCGCAACTTCT